>JAEWWJ010000017.1 GCA_023396415.1 Bacteroidota bacterium | reverse complement strand
TACAGCCAGCTTCTCAAAACATACTGTTTGAACTCTGCATAATGCACTAATGAATAAGCAAAAAAACTTTATTCGGGCTAAATTCATGTTTTGCCCAAAAATTTCAATAAGTGTTGAAAGTAAAATACTATTTTTACTCCCGATACTGGTGTTTGTGTGTCTTGCGGTCATACGTCGAAATATTTCTTGCAAGAAACTGAATGCCAGTATTTTAAATCACTTTTTTGTAATTAGTTATCAAAAAGTTATTAACATATTTAATTGATATTCAGTTATTTAAAATTTTTGTCATGTACTGAGAATTTCCATATTAAATTTTAGCTTATAAGAGGTCAATTCAAACGAAAAGTTATGAATAGAACGCCGCAATTGAAGCAAATGACAATTTAAATTTTGTTCTTTTGCATTGGATTGCTTGGTATATTTGCATGTAAATTAAACCGATATGGCGCCTGCAGGTACAGAAAAGGAGTTAATTCTCAACATTCCAATGAATGAAGTATTAGAATCGCCTTTTCAAGGCAGATATCTTGATTTTACTTTACAAAATATTGATAATGAACAAGATAATAAGATTAATGAACAGGTAAAAAGTATTGAAAACTCCGGTTTGTTACAGCCTATCGTAGTGCGTACGGTTTGGGTAGGCGCCTTCATCACTTCTTTGCTTTTTACCATCGGTAAATCCGCACTGGCTTTATATTTTGGTAAAACCAACCCGGGTTCGGGCTATGGCGCTGCCGGTTCAATCATCTTGATTATGTTGTGGACCACCTACTCCTCTATGATCGTGTTTTTTGGAGCTGAATTAACAAAAGTCTATTCTGATTTTGTACACGGGCGGCTGGATACTTCCACTGCTGACGTAAATAAAGTACTAAAATAGCGATTGCTGCAAAACCATTATCCGTTTAATGACATAAAAAAAGGAGCTGCTTCAAAAGCAACTCCTTTATTTTTTTGTGAACCCGAAGGGATTCGAACCCCTAACCTTCTGATCCGTAGTCAGATGCACTATCCAATTATGCTACGGGTCCATTTTTGTGGTTGCAAAGATACTGAATATAATATGAAATGCACAAGCTCCATTTAAAAAAAATCGAAGCTTGATATGATCTAAACTATGTTGGAAACTTTTTAATGGGTTTACTCATTTGTATTCAAGGCGGAAACTCCTTTGCTGCCTGTTCCCTTCACCGTCAGTCACAGTTAAAAAGTGGTTTCCTATTTCAAGAGGAGGCATTGCTTTTCGGTGATTTCCGCCAGTGGTGGTCCCGAGGAAATTTTCGTCCACATTCCAGTAAATTACGGCTTGGGGGTTGCGATGTACCACTTCGAAAAAGAGGGTATTGAACTGACCTGAATAGTCTTTTGGAAGATAAATAATGGCTGCTGAGGGCGGATAAACGAAATCCATCAAATTATTTTGTTGGTAGCAGCCGCTTTCAATGGGTGGTGGCGGCAAATATTCGGGGTGATGCAACACATAATAATGTTCCATTAAAGGAGGCAAAACCAACCAACTTTTTACAACAGCATTTGCCATAGGAAAGCAATCGGCGGGGAGCTGCGCTGTGAGGGTTAAATTGGTACGCAAAAGTTGATGATAAGGGCATACTTTCACAGGGTGAGGACTGTTCAATAACGCAATAATGGTATCTCGTTTATTACAATTGACACCGGCGGCATAGCCTGTTTCATGACATACTTCGCGCTTTTCGAGGGTGTTTAAAGGTATTTGAAACCATTGTTGGGCTTGTGGAAGTGACGCTGCCACATCAAAAAGCAAGGGTGCGGCAGCTGAAATACCTGTAATTCCAGGTCGGCCAAAACCATCGGCATTACCTACCCACACTGCAATTACCCATTCTGGTGTATAGCCTACTGCCCAAGCATCGCGATAACCAAAACTGGTTCCTGTTTTCCATGCCATATTCCGGCCGCTCTCACCATAGCTCCAGCCACTTTCGGTTTCAGGCGGGTTAAGGCTACGAAGCACCTCGGTGGTCAGCCATACGCTTCCGGCGGAAAGTGGAAAGTTGTTTTCTTCTTCGGGCGACAAAAGGGTGCGTGCCATTTTAGCATATACCTCCGAAAGTTCCCAAAGGTTTACCTCTCCGCCTCCGAGAATGAGTGAAAGTCCGTAGTGTTGGGCGGTCTGTCTAAAGCTACTGAACCCCACAGCATGGAGCAAAGAATAAAATTTACTTGTTGTAAAATCTTTTAAAAGATGAACGAAAGGTACATTTAGCGACTGTTGCAGTGCCTTAGTGGCCGGCACAGCCCCTGCATAATTTTCATCAAAATTTTTCGGACTAAAACCTGAGAAGTAGGAGGGAATGTCGGGTAGCAAACTGTTGGGATGAATCAACCCTTCTTGCAAAGCAGCGGCATACAGCAAGGGTTTCAGAATGCTGCCGCTACTCCTTTCTGTCTGAACGAGATCGTTGTATTGGTCTTTGGTAGCCATTTCAGATGGCACATTGCCGTGATACGCCCATATCTTTCCAGTGGAGGTTTCCCGCACCACAACAGCCAAATTATGTATTTGGTTGGACAACAGGTGTTCATGATGGGCTTGAAGCACCTGAGCGATGGTGTTTTGGTAACTTGCTATAATATCGGAAGTAAATAGACGATCGCCGTACTTTTTCCTGAGGAATTCCAAATAATGTGGAGCTTTGTTGGGCAGCGCCAAGGGCGTCGAAGGTATGGGTTCGGCAATGGCGAGTTGCAAAGTCAGGCTGTCAATCACTTTCTCTGCCGCAAGTTTTCTGAGCAAATTGTTGCGTTTTTGTAGGAATAGCGAACGGTTTTTTTGTATCGAAATCATGGAAGGCGCATTGGGTAAGATAGCCAAAGTTGCTGCTTCGGCCCACGAAAGGTCAAAAGGATCGCGGCCAAACCAACGCCACGAGGCTGCTTCAAGTCCCACCACATTGCCTCCATAAGGGGCGTGAGCCGCATAGAGCAACATAATATCATTTTTCGATTTAAACAACTCAAGAGATAAAGCGTAAAATGTTTCTACGATCTTCTCCGAAACTGTTCTGCTCTGGCCTTTTCGTGAAAGTCGTATCACCTGCATGGTGATTGTTGAACCACCTCTGACAATGGATCGTGCACGGAAATTGGCGGCTGCCGAATGAACCATCGCAAAAACATCAACGCCGGGATGGTAAAAAAAACGTTTGTCTTCAAAGGCTATCACTGCTTTTAAATACTTTTCCGGCACAAGCTCCGGTGCAGGAAATCGCCATTGGCCATCGGTGGCAACCCTGGCACCCAACAAATGTCCCTGACTATCTTTTAATATACTGCTTAACGGATCATTGAAAAGGTTGCGGGGATAAATAACCACCAACACCACAAATAAAGCCAGTAGCACAACCAGCACCAAACGTAGCAGGCGGTAACGTAAAATCCTTTTTACCGCTTGCTGCATTTTGGTTATAAATTGAGGCAATCGCCGAGCCACGTATTTCATGTAAAGCACAAACGACTGTTGTTCTATTGTTCGCTCTTGCGTATGATAGTCCATCCGCCAGCTGTTGCAGCGTTGATTGAATGGTCATACATGGCTTCGCAATGCACAGCGGGCAATAGAAATTTCCCTGCATAGGTGGCAATGAGCGTTGTAGTAAAGCGGCGCGATTCGCCATTTTTCAGGTCGAAATACTGTACCACGCGATCATCCCGTACATCAGTGAAGTTAGATTGTTGTTCCAATTCAGATGAAAGTGCGTTCATTCGGTTGTTTATAATTTCCCATCCTGCCGGAATAACTTTACTCAAGGCAAGGAAACTAACTTTTCTAAGGCTTTGGTTTTTAACAGTAACCTCCATCTTAAATGTTGTTCCTTGAGATAGTTGCGAAACGTCCACAGCATTACCTTTTGCATCATAATAAATAACACTCAAGCTGATACCACTTTCTTTGGGTTGAAATGCACCTACGGGCAAAATACCTGAGGTAGAAATACTTACGTACAATGGTTGTTCGCCAGTATTTTTAATGGTAAGGTTTTCAGGTTTTGCGGCAAGAGCAGTGGTGTAAACTGTTTTTTTCAGTGTTTCATGCACGGCTTGAACCTGAGTTAAGGTGAAAGAGGCTGGTGCTTTGGGGTCGAATGTTTTCGCATACAACTGAAAAGCGTATAGGGCGTATGCGGTTTCCTGGGTGCTCAACCACTTGCTGCTGCTGAGGTCTTTACTCATTTCAACAAGCAGCGGAAATGCAAGACTTTTTTCTTCGAGTAGCAAGAGGGTTTCAACCTGCATGGCTTTGTTGCGCATGTCGGAGCCAAAATTGTAATTATAATTGGTGAGGGGTCGTGGAGTATTTCCTAAGGCCAGTGCTCGTGCGGCTTCTTTTTGTCCTGCCAGAGCGTAGGCGGCAGCCAGGGTAGAGGCAGCGGCTCGCGATAGCAATGGATGTTCACGCAACCTGTTCATGGCATTCAATTGTGGATCGCCATGCAAGGCCAAAACATACAATCTGTAGGCTTGCAGGTGGTCGTTCATCAGTTGATTATCTTCCACTTTTGAATACCATTCCATTGCTTTTTTCCTTTGGTTTTTGGACCACTGACTCAAAAACATGGCAGGAACCGCCTTGTTTTCACGCGCTGCAAGTACCATAAAATGACCTGCATAAATTTCTGACCAAGCATCTACCATGGACGTTCCTGGCCAGTAGCCGATGCTGCCATCAGAGGCTTGTCGTGCCACGAGATGCCCAACAGCCGCATAGATGTTTTGTTGATTTGCTTCCAGGTCGGATAATGACATATTCATCACTTTGGGGAGGTAAAGCTGCGCCAAAGCTTGGGAAGTGATTTGCTCGGTGCATCCGTGGGGGAACAAAAGGAGTTCTTCGAGACGGCCTTTCATATTCACGGCCGGAAGGGAAGAAACCTCCACTGAGCCAAGGAAAGTGGAAGGATCACCGGGGAATTGAAGCTTTTCGGTGTACTGCTCTCCTTTTTCAACAACAGCCGTTTTAATTTCAAACAGCCTGTCGTTTGGATTTTCAACTGTTAATTCAATCGTTTCTGTGGTTTTTTCTTGATCAGAAACAGCTTTGATTTCCACCTTTCCCAATCCGGAGAGTGCAGAGGCTTTTAACTTAAAGTAGATGGTTTGCTCATCAGCGCCCTGAAAAGTGATTGTTGTTTCGGTTTCGCCTTCCACTTTCACCATGCCTGATGTTTGGAGGTTCACTTTAACATTGTGGATGCCCTTGAGGCTCGAAAAAATGGTAACAGGCATCACTACTTCATCTTTTTGGCGCAGGAGTCGAGGCAAAGTGCTCAACACCATCAGAGGTTGTTTCACTTTTAGCACTTCTTCTGCAATGCCAAAAGCATTTCCCGAAACTGCAACTGCCATCACCCGCACCGAACCGATGTAGTTTTCAAATGACATGGAATGGGATTTGGTTTCGCCTGCTTTTAGATTAAAAGGTCCCATCACTTTGACCACAGGAACGAACCTCGATTGGCGTGCTTTTTCGCGATCGGGCAAGGCTGCATCGCCGCCAATGGTAAACAACTGCTCTATTTTACCTCCGTAAGCACCTAAAATAAAATCGTACATATCCCATGATCTCAGTGCCAGCGCTTCTTTGGCATAAAAATACTGATGGGCATCAGGAGTGGCATGGTTGGTTAAATCAAGCAATCCTTCGTCAACCACAGCCAACATATAGGTCATGGCATGGTTGTTTTTTTCGCTTACCTCCACTTTCAGGTTTTTACCCGTTCTCACTTCTTTGACAAGATGAAGCATGGGATTCAAACGTGAATCTCGATCTTCAACTTCCAGAGATGCCCATCCATAGGCACGAACGGGCATATCATTTTTGACCTGAGTGATGGATTGCAAGAGCGTAATATGCACATAAATATTCGGACTATGAACGGCTGTGAGTGGCAGCGTCATTTTGTTTTCACCTTCAACAGTTTCCATCCAATAGGCTTTAAGTTGTTGCATTCCTTTCTCAATGCTGATCAACGCTCTTCCCTTGCTGGGTCCCACGAAACTAATCACTGCCTGATCGCCGGTTTGGTATTTTTTTTTATCAACGCTTATGGTTAGAAGGTTGGCGCCTCCACGCAAGTCTCTTCCCGAACGGGAATAACTGTCGGGCCAATCCACATAAACCAGTTTTGAAACACTATGGCCGCCCTCAGGCTGGCTCACTCTAACCAAATACACCCCCCATTGAAAGTGTTTGGGTGTCCAATTGAATGTTGCTTTACCTGCTTGCAGGGCCACTTCTTTTTCAAGAATTTTTTCGTGTCCGTAGGTGCGAACATACTCGGCGTCGCCCATGCCATCGCCCGACCACCACCAATGCCAATCCACTTTAAATAACTCTACTTTCACGGTTCCATCGCCAATAAACTCGCCTTTTCTGGTGACATTGACAATATTAAAAGTTTGTTCTTCATCGGTATGCAGAAAGCCATTGGTAGCTGCCTCAGGTGATTGTAACCCCAGGAAACTGTCGAAAGGAAAATAATTTGTTGAGAATGTTGCCGATGAAAAATCACCACCGGGTTCGGTTACCCTTACTGCATATTGCACTTTCACCATTGAGGCATTGATATTTAATTCAGACAAATGCAGGTTGGTTTGCCATGCTCCTTGTCTGTCGGTAGTGCCTTGGTATTCATTTTTAATCACTCCACTGGGTTCCAGAGAAATGTCTTTAAAAGTGTAGGCCGGAAAAGTTTTTAATTTGAGTTCCGAGGCAACAAAAGAGCGTTCCATAACCAACTTCATATTGGACGCTTTGGCACCATGCAGCCAATTTACCTGAACTTGTACTTGGCTTTGTGCCTCGTCTTTTGACAAATCATTTTTAACACCATCCATTTTAATTTTTAATCGGTTGGGTTTGATTGTTTCAACCCAAATTCGTTTTTCGAAAACAGCGTTTCCAACTATTATCTTAACTTTCCAAACGCCAGTGGGTGCTTCGGCTGAGGTAGGGATACGAAAAAGGCACATTCCGTCAAGGAGCTTATTTTGGATTTGCTTTGCTGCCAGCTGCTGACGTGCATTGGTAAGCTCAAGAACAACAGGAAAGTCAGCCGGCAAAGTGTTGGTCGCGTCTTTAAGAATGAAACCAATAAATAAGGTATCGCCCGGGCGATAAACGCCACGTTCGGTAAAAACAAAACCTTTCATGCCGCTTTGCAGTTGGGTTCCTCCAACATCAAAGCGGCTATAAGAAAGGGCAGCACCTTGATCGAGTTTTAAATAGGCATAATCATCGCCCAGCTTCGCAACTACTACCGCTGGTTTCACAGCTCCCACCGTGAGATAAACCATGCCCTGATTGTTGGTGGTGCCACTTGCAATTTTTTGCTGTTGGTAATCAAAAAGTTCAACATTCGCTCCTTCTGCCACAGCGGTGGTCACTAAGTTATTCACAACAAATAGGTATTCGTTGCTGGCGAGATTGCTTTCCATGGCCATTAAACCGAGGTCGGAAGCCAACACATTACGCCCGGGAAAACGTTCAGAAAAATAGTAACTGTCATCACAGGGATTGTTGCGTTGTCGCCAGTCAAAATTTGGTGGATAATAATAGGTAGGATCATAAAAAGAGCCATCGCCCCATTTCGCCAGCTCTTCGTCGGTAATTTGTAGTTCTTCTTTGGAAAAGACAGAAGGCTCGTCGCAGTTCCACATTGAATAGGACTTTTTAAAGGTAAGATAAACCCGATAAATAGCCCCTTTGTCTTTGTTGATGAGCTGAGACAGATCAACGCCAAAAGTTTGCCATTGAAGCAAATTGGAGGTGTGGTCAGGTTGGAGAACAACTTGTTGACGTGCAACGATACGCCCCACGCGCTGCAGGTCGTCTCTGCCATCGAGGTTGTTCCACTGCAAAAATTGAAGCATATTGTTTTGAAAAACTTTGACGATGTTCACATCAACAGCCCGCAAACCCACAGCCTGAAAGGTTAGCATACCTTTGCTGTCACCTGAAAGGATGGTGCTTTTACCGGCAAATCTAACTTGCGGCTTCATTTGATCGAAGGCTACGCTACGTCTTTCATCTTCGGATAAGCTTTTACCTTTTTGGCTGCGAATGCCTGCAGAAATGAGTAATTCCAGCTCGCCTTCAACGATTTCCTTGGGATAAACAACCACCTCGTTGCCCAAAATTTCTAATCGAACCTCCACATTTTGATTCAGCTTCACCAAGCCATTCAGGTTTTGGCTGGGGTCGAGGGCATTTGAAAACCATATATGGACGGCCTGTTCGGGCAAATCAGTGACCAACACCTGGCTCACTAAAAAAAGATCTTTGGCAGGCACTTCAATTTTCATTTCTCCTTGCTGGGTGCTCCCAATAGGTTTGCCGTTCCACTCAATCGTTAATGAATAAGTGTCATTTTTCCTTTCAATGCTGTCGGCCACAAAAATTAATCCTTGTAAGGCTTCATCGTAAAAAATATGGACAAGGTGTGTTGTGCCTCCGCTCCTTACTTTCAGCAGGTCTTGAGTGGATTCTGGTGAAATTTTTTCCGAGCTCAAAATTCGTCCATGAAGCTGATATGTGTCAGAATAACCATAATCTTGCAAACGCAGCGCCACTTGAGCCAGCTCAAAAGTTAGGGGCAAAGTTTGCAAACTGTACTTTAAAATATGAAATTCTGAGGGAAGATCGAGCAGCTTATTGATAAAAAAACGCACTTCGATGTGCTGATCGCGAGGCCAGTTTTGCTGAGGAATAAACCTAATGGTTTGTTCATCAACCCAAAAAGCTTTGCCACTCACCGAGGGTTCAAAACTAAAAAGTTGCTCTTTAATCTCAGAACCAGGAGTGCCGGCTTGCTTCGGTGACGATGTTAAAGTGATGTTTAATGGCGCATCCAAAGGAACTAAACCATGTGTATAATCAGAAATGTAAGCAGCAAATTCAGGATTTACCTTTACCGATTTCTCGCTGGGGCTGCAGCCTGTGAGGATAGAAAGCAACAATAAAGAAAAAAAGATGACACACAATGAGGTTTTCATAAGACAAAAGTTTAGGAGGGCTAAGTTAAGTACATCTCGTCATTTATTTTGGATAGGATTAATTTTAAGCTGAAAATTTATTTTTTGGATTTAGAAAGGTTCTGTTTCTCGTTGAAGAGGTAAGGACGGCCTGTCAAAAAAAAAATCTTTATATTTGTCATAAATACGATTGAAAATGAAGTCGGATGCACTCTTAAATAAATTGGAAGCTAAGCCTGGCGAGATTCATCGGGTTTCAGATTTTGATCCCGAATTTACTGCCAACCTTGGAAAGAAGGAAGCAGAAAAACTTCTTGAGGCAAACATAAAAGACATGATTGAGCTACAAGGAAAACTATATGCCCACAACGGTTATGCTGTGCTTTTGGTTTTTCAGGCCATGGATGCCGCCGGAAAAGATGGCACCATTAAACATGTGATGTCGGGTTTAAACCCACAAGGCACGCAAGTTTTTAGCTTTAAATCGCCCTCCGATTTAGAACTTGATCACGATTACTTTTGGCGTACCTATCGCTGTATGCCGCAAAGGGGAAATTTCGGCATTTTTAACCGTTCTTATTACGAAGAGGTGCTCATTGTGAAGGTACATCCTGAATATCTGATCCGTCAACGTCTTCCTGATATTCAATCATTAAATGATGTCAACAACGACTTTTGGTTGCGCAGATACCGCCAGATCAACAATTTAGAACGCCACTTGGTGGAGAACGGAACCATAGTTATTAAGTTTTTTCTGAATGTTTCAAAAGAACAACAAAAGCGTCGTTTCTTAAAAAGAATTGATGACCCTTCGCGCAACTGGAAATTTTCATCAGCCGATGTGAAAGAACGCCATCATTGGGAAAGTTATATGCAGGCTTACAGCGATTTGCTTAGTCACACCTCTACTGAGGTAGCTCCTTGGTATGTGATTCCCGCTGATAATAAGTGGTTTATGCGCTATGCCGTTAGCGAGATTGTAGTAAATAGGTTACGTAGTTTGCCGCTTTCGTTTCCAAAACTGCCTCAAGATGAGTTGAATAGACTGGAGGAAGCACGCCTTCAATTGGAAAATGAAATCCAACAAGACCCGACTACTTAATAACCATATTTATCTTTCCATAGCATTTTTAAGTGGTTACGTTGTTCGCGCTCCTTGGGATTGTCAGCCGGATCATAGAGTTTTGTGCCTGCAATCTCATCGGGAAGGAACTCCTGAAATGCAAAATTCCCTTGAAAATCATGTGCATACTGGTAACCGCTACCATATTGCAGCTTTTTCATCAATGAAGTGGGTGCATTGCGCAAGGGTAGGGGCACAGCTAGATCGCCACTGGATTGCACAAGCTTTTGTGCCATGCCAATGGCGAGGTAGCTGGCGTTGCTTTTGGCCGAACAAGCCAAGTAAATCGCCGTTTGTGATAAGATGATGCGGCTTTCAGGCCAGCCAATTTTGGACACAGCGTCGAAACAAGTGTTGGCCAGCAACAGCGCGTTGGGGTTGGCATTGCCGATGTCTTCCGATGAAAGTATCAACATCCGACGTGCGATAAAAAGCGGATCTTCACCGGCTTCTACCATCCGCGCCAAATAATACACCGCCGCATTGGGGTCGCTTCCACGGATGGATTTGATGAAAGCCGAAACCACATCATAATGCATCTCGCCCATCTTGTCGTATTTCACTAAATTATTTTGAATACACAGCTTCACCTTTTCATTGGTGATCACCAAGGTAGTTCCGCCAGTATCTTCAGTAGCCAGCAAATCGGTTACCAACTCAATAGCGTTGAGTAACTTACGGGCGTCGCCTCCACTAATTTGCATTAAAGCCTCTTTCTCTTTGAGCTCTATTTTTAACTGATAGTCTTTTTCTAAAGCTGCAATTGCTGTTGAGAGAAGCGCATCTAAATGATGAATATCCAATGATTTAAGCACGTAAACCTGACAACGCGACAGCAGCGGCGCAATAACCTCAAAACTCGGATTTTCGGTTGTGGCACCAATCAATGTCACCAATCCTTTTTCAACTGCTCCTAAAAGCGAATCTTGCTGCGATTTGCTGAAGCGATGGATTTCATCAATAAAAAGAATGGGTGCTATGGGCAACATGCGTGCCTTTTCAATCACTTCTCTAACATCTTTAACCCCTGAATTGATGGCACTTAGAACATGAAAACCGCGCTTGAGTTGTTTGGATATGATAAAGGCCAGCGTTGTTTTTCCAACGCCGGGAGGTCCCCAAAGAATGATGGAGGGTATTTTACCTGATTCGACAGCACGTCGTAAAATTGCTCCATCACCCACCAAATGCTCCTGCCCGATGTAGTTTTCTAAGGTTTCCGGTCTAAGTCGTTCAGCCAAAGGTGTTTGGTTTCTCATCTTTCTTTTTTTAAAATTGATGTTGATTGAAATGAAAAACAAAGTTAAAGATTCTGTACAAATACAGGGGCGCTAAATGAAAAGCCCTGTAAACGTTTCGTTTACAGGGCTTTGTAGCGAGACCGAGAGTTGAACTCGGGACCTCCGGGTTATGAATCCGACGCTCTAACCATCTGAGCTATCTCGCCAAATTGGAGGTGCAAAATTAAACAAATCTTGCACTATGCCAAAAGTTAACGAAAAAAAATAAATCTAAAGCGCAACTACCTCCCTCCGGCGAAAGAAATCGTCGCTTTTTTAGAGACTTTAACACCAAAAAAAGATGTATCTTTTAAAAAATATTACTTTTGTGAAATAAACTGATCGTTTAATTCAAAATCTCGAAAAATGAAAAACTTGTTTTTTTCAATGATTCTTTTGCTGGCTTCTACCACGATGCTTCAAGCCCAACAAGACCAAAAACAAACTGCTTCCCAAAATGGTCCAGAAATAACATTTACGGAGACTACCCACGACTATGGAACTTTGCTACTCAATGGCGATGGTGCTTTTGAATTTGAATTTAAAAACACAGGAAACGAGCCTTTGATTCTTACTCAACCAAGGTCATCCTGCGGATGCACCGTTCCTGCTTGGCCACGCAAACCTATTTTGCCCGGTGAATCGGATAAAATTAAGGTAACTTATAACACTACCATCAAAGGCAGATTTCAAAAAACGGTAACCGTCACCTCAAATGCCCTTGTGAATAAAAATGTCGTGTTAACCATTAAAGGTGAAGTAGTTTTACCGCCCACCGAAACAATGCCCGAAAAGTCAAATGCAATAGGAACTGCACCTTCTTCAAAATAAACTTTTGTTGATGTTTTGATGACTTTTTGTAAGCTATTTCAACCACACGAACCATTTCGGGACGGGTGGTTGAATCTTTTTAAGACTATAAATTTTTGTCGTTTTTTAAGAACCAAATAAAACTGATATTATGCCAGGTATTTCATCAAAAGGTAGAATGATGCCGGAATCACCCATCCGAAAGCTCGTCCCTTATGCAGAAGCAGCAAAAAAAAGAGGTGTAAAGGTATTTCATCTCAACATTGGCCAGCCCGACATTCATACGCCCGAAGTGGCATTGAATGCCATTCGTAACTTTAGCGGAAAGGTGGTTGAGTATTCCCATTCAGCCGGTATCCCATCTTACAGAGTGAAGCTCGCTGATTATTACAAAAAACACAATATCAACATCACCGCCGATGACATTATTATTGGTGCTGGTGCTTCGGAGGCCATTTTGTTTGCCTTTCAAACCATCATGAACCCGGATGATGAGGTCATTATTCCGGAACCTTTTTATGCCAATTACAACGGCTTCGCTATCAATGCCGGGGTAAAAGTAATTCCTATTGTTTCGTCTATCGAATCGGGATTTGCCTTGCCGCCCATTGCCGATTTCGAAAAATCCATTACACCTAAAACCAAAGCCATTTTGGTTTGTAATCCCAACAATCCAACAGGATACCTTTATTCAGAAGAGGAATTGGAAACATTGCGCCAATTGGTGTTGAAGTATGATCTTTATCTGATTGCCGATGAGGTATATCGTGAGTTTTGCTATGATGGCAGCAAACATCATTCCTGTATGCACCTTAAGGGGATCGAGGAAAATGTAATTCTTATTGATTCTGTTTCAAAACGTTACAGTGCCTGCGGAGTACGGATTGGCTGCATGATCTCAAAAAACAAAGAGGTCATGCGCACGGCTTTGAAATTTGCACAAGCCCGCCTTAGTCCTCCATCATTCGGTCAAATTGCCGCCGAGGCAGCGATCGAAACCCCTGATGTTTATTTTGAAGAAGTGGTTCAGGAGTACTATCAACGTAGAAATGTAGTGGTTGAGGCTATCAATAAAATGGAAGGGTCATATTGTCCTACGCCAAAAGGTGCATTCTACGTGGTTGCAAAACTGCCCATTGACGATTCTGATGTTTTTTGCCAATGGCTGCTCGAAGGTTTCAATTATGAAGGCCAAACGGTAATGCTGGCTTCGGCAAGTGGTTTTTATTCAACGCCCGGCAAAGGAAAAGATGAGGTACGTATTAGCTATGTACTTAAAGTAGAAGATCTTAAAAAATCCATGCTCGTTCTTGAAGCGGCATTAAAAGTGTATCCCGGACGTACGATTTAGACTTTTTCGCAAAAAAAATCAATCAGGGTAGAGCAAATACTTTATCCTGATTTTTTTGTATCCATCGAGGTCATTTTGCCAGCTTTGACGTATCTGTTCTGCTGTCATTCCGGCTTCAATTTGCTTTCTTAATTGATCGCTGCCGGCCAATGTATCAAAGTAGTTGTTGAAAAATTTCCCTTGATTTTTTAATTCCGCGTAGGCGTTGACCAACCAATCCAAATTTATTTTTCCTTTTAGTCCACCAAATTCATGGGCATAAGCAACGAGGTGAAAACCAAAACATTGTTTCCCGATCAGGGGCGGGTTGGTTGCTCCGGGGCGCGATTGTGGTACGAAAGAATGGTTTCCTCCTTTCATTTGTGGATGGCCAAACACCTCGAACGGATGGTCGGTGCCTCTCCCGATACTCACCACCGTTCCTTCAAAAAAACATAAAGAGGGATACAAATAGATTGATTCCCAAGTAGGTAGATTAGGCGAAGGTTTAACGGGTAGTTTCACAATGCTGTTTCGATGGTAGTTGTTGAGGCTGATCACCGTGAGCTTACACCGAAGTTTGTTGCTGAGCCATTTTTCGCCGTTAACCATCAATGCGTATTCTCCAATCGTTAAACCATACACCACAGGCACAGGATGCAAACCCACAAACGATTCAAAACCAGGCTTTAAAATTGGCCCATCCACATAAAAGGCATTCGGATTGGGCCGATCCAACACCAGCAGTGGCAGGTTGTTTTCGGCGCAGGCTTCCATCAGGTAGGTGAGGGTTGAAATATAAGTGTAAAATCTTGTGCCAACATCCTGAAGGTCGAAGCAAAGGATATCAAGCCCGTCCAAATCTTCCTTATCCGGTTTTTTTTTGTTGCCATACAATGATATGACGGTAATACCTGTTTTTGCATCTGTGAAAGAAGCCACTTTAGCACCGGCATCTTCCTGTCCGCGGAAGCCATGCTCGGGTGTGAAAATCTTTTTAACGTTTATCCCTAAATTCAACAGGCTGTCAATGAGGTGCTTATTGCCAATGATGCTGCTTTGATTGGCAATGATTCCAACCTTTTTTCCGGCCAGCAAATGGAGGTATTTGTTCGTTTGTTCAGATCCTGACACTAAAGAGTGGTACTCTACAAGCTCACTATTTTGCGAGTTGCTGCATTGCGGATAAAACAGAAAGATGAAAACTATCGAGAGGAGGATGTGGTTATGAGGCATAGTGATTGCTTTATCATTATTTTTGCCAAATTAAAGAAAAAATGCGACCTGAATCTTTCATAGCCTCTAAATTATTTTCAGTTTCAAAAGAGCTGATTTCCTCTACCATTATTCGTATTGCGATGGTAAGTGTGGCCTTGGGCTTGGCGGTGATGATTGTGTCTGTGGCGGTGGTGATTGGATTCAAAAACCAAATTCGTGACAAGGTGGTTGGTTTTGTTGCCGATGTTCAGATTGAAGTGCTGAACAACAACCAGTCTTCGGAGGCTTTGCCCTTGCAATTGGACGACAAATTATTTAATAAACTGTCTGACATTAATGAGATTGATTACTTTCAAGTCGTTGCCACAAAAGCAGGAATCATTAAAACGGACGACAATATTCAAGGTGTCCTGTTAAAAGGAGTCGGTCCAGACTACCATTGGGACTATCTTCGAGATCGCATTGTTGCCGGCCAGCTTATTTCCTTTGATGCAACAGAAACATCCAATGAGGTGTTGATTTCAAAAAAGATTGCTGATAAGTTACAACTCATAGTGGGTCAAGAGCTAAGAATGTGGTTCGTAAACGCTGAAAACCAACAAACAAGAGGCCGAAAGTTTATCATTGCTGGAGTTTATGAAACAGGTTTGGCTGAGTTTGATGAGCGGTATATTTTTGGCGACATTGCCCATGTGCAAAAGCTATACAATTGGAGCACAGACCAATATGCAACGATAGAAATTAAAGCTGTTGATCAGGAAAAAGCCGCCAAAGTTGCCCAAGATTTGTATTACCAAGTGCCCGTAGAGCTATATGTTTCAACGGCTTCTGAGAAATATCCACAAATATTTGATTGGCTTCAGCTTCAAGACATGAATGTTTGGATCATCCTTATCTTAATGGTGATGGTTTCAGGAATTACCATGATCAGTACCCTCTTGATCATCATCCTCGAACGCACTTCGATGATTGGAATTTTGAAAGCAATGGGTGCCGACAATGCCTGGATCAGACGTATTTTCTTGTATCATTCGTACCGTATTTTATTGAAAGGAATGATGATAGGTAACTTTTTCGCGCTTCTTGCTTTGATGTTGCAAAGTCGTTTTGGTTGGCTAAAGCTTCCCGAAGAATCTTATTATTTGTCGGAGGTACCTGTCGAAATTCGCCTCATTTACCTTGTAGGTATTAATTTGGGGGTTTTGGTTGTTTGGTCTCTGGCTCTTCTCATTCCTGTAACCGTTATCAATGCGGTTCAACCTTCAAAAGCCATCCGATTTAACTAAGTTAAGGCTTTTATTTTCATTGTTTTTTGGTTTAGGTCATTGTGAAATCCCATCTTAAATCCTTCGCTATAAACGTTTTAACATTTTTTAATAAAAATAAAAGTAAATTATTAATTTTAAATCAACTAAAACTTATCTTTAGCGCTGATAACATTTGAATCTGCCTTATGAAATTTACATATGAGATTTTGCCTTTAGAAGGGCTTGGTGTTTTGAAGTTTGGTCAAACAATTGAAGACACCATTGAATTTTTGGGTGATGCCGAAGAAATTGATCATTTAGATACTGATGATCAGATGAATACCATCGTGCTTCACTACTGGGAAAATGAACTTTCCATTTTCTTTGAAGGAGTTGCAAAAACGGTACTTTCCTGCTTTGAAACCGATCATCTCGAATCACTGCTATATGGCAAAAAAGTGTTTGAAATGAACCCAAAGCAAGTGATTGCTTTGATGGCTGAACATAATTATACGAATCCCGAAATTGAGGAGGAAGAAGGAGAGCTAAGGCTTTCATTTGAAGATGCCTTGATGGATTTCTTTTACGATGGGGAGGAATTGTTGGCCATCAACTGGGGCGTTTTGGTGAATGAAGCCGGCGAAATAGAATTAGACTAAACCGTAATCGTTCCTTTGACGCGATCTTGGGTGGAAACTGGTAATGGTTTCGCGAAGATAATCCCTATCAATATGAGTGTAAATTTCTGTGGTGGTGATGCTTACATGACCAAGCATTTGTTGAACAGCCCGTAAATCAGCACCACCCTCAAGCAAATGGGTTGCAAATGAATGTCGGAAAGTGTGTGGACTGATGTTTTTATGAATGCCCGCCTTTTCTGCCAAGGTCTTGATGATGATAAAAACCATCTGCCTGGTCAATCCTTTCCCTCTACCATTTAAAAAAAGCGTGTCGCTGTGCAAGCGTGAAGGTTGCAGAAGCACCCTTTGCTCGTCCAAATAACTCCGAATCTGTTTGAGGGTTTGGTTGCCCACCGGAACTAACCTTTCTTTGTCGCCCTTTCCGATGACCTGAATAAATCCATCGTCAAAATAGATATAACTGATTTTTAAGCTGATAAGCTCCGAAACCCGCAATCCACACGCATAAAGTAATTCAATCATTGTTTTGTTGCGCTGTCCATGTTTTTGGCTCAAATCAATGTGTTGCATTAGAGCATCAATCTCCTCATAAGACAGTACCACGGGGAGTTTCCTTCCCAGAGAAGGTGCTTCGATGAGCAAACTAGGGTCAGTTATAATGAGTTTTTCAAGAACTAAAAAGTTGAAAAAGGATCGAATGCCTGATAAAATTCGGGCTTGTGAATTGGCCGACATGCCCAGCTCGGTGAGTTGCGCAAGGAACAAACGGATGTGCCGGCTCGTGGCTTTCGGTAGGTCAAGGGGATTTGATTGCTGTTCCAGAAATTGTGTAAATAGCTTTATATCATGCAAATACCCTTCTACGGAATTGTTGGCCATGCCTTTTTCGTAACGCAAATAGGCCTCAAAAGATTTTACGATTGACATGAATATTTGATATCTAACTAAAGTTTTTGAAAGGTAAAAGTACGACATTGAGCATCACGGCTCTTCAAATGGGGATGGTTTAGGCTATTTTGCAGAAGAAGTTAGCGATTTTTTGACACAAAAAAAGTGCTAATCATTAGATAATTAGCACTTTTGATTGTTTGATAATGTTTTTGCGCGGAGAGGGGGGGATTCGAACCCCCGGTACCCGGTAAGAGTACGACAGTTTAGCAAACTGTTGGTTTCAGCCACTCACCCACCTCTCCAAAAAACGTTCTAAAAGTTGATTGTCTTTTAAGGATAAGCTCAATTGACGATCACCTTACGTTGTCGGGGCAGCAGGATTCGAACCTGCGACCCCCTGCTCCCAAAGCAGGTGCGCTAGCCGGGCTGCGCTATGCCCCGATTTTTTTAGTGAGTTGAAGAACGTTCTTCCTTTGTAAGGAGGTGCAAAATTAGCCTTTTTGTCCATTCATACAAACTTTTTAAAATAATTTTTTTCAACGCTTCTGATTGGCGTTGTAAAACTGCAAACCATCAGTGATACGGTTTATAAAAGCGTATCTCAATGATCGAATTGTTAATTTTATCCAAATCATGTCTCCGCAACCTGAGTTTATCTAATTTTGCACCCTCTATGAAGCAAAAAAAAATTCTACCCCTTGCACTGGTAACGCTATTGATCCTTTTGGGTTACTTCTTAACTTCCCTCGCGTTTCCTAAAAATGTAAATCGCTATCCTTTTTTGGTGCTTTTGTTTTTATTTGAGATTTACGTCTGGGGTTTGTTCAAGAAAAAGGTGTTCACCTACAGCCGATTGGTGAAAATTTTTACTGCTGCGGTCTATTGGCTTCCGATGGTGATGTTGCTTGTGGCGGTGGTAGTAATGGTGTTTATCGAAGGTAAACAATGGATTCCATGGGTTCGCAACCTCATCTTTGGTGTCATCTTTTCCTTTTTCGTGGCCAAGCTATTCATGGCAGTGGTGTTAGGTTTCACTGATTTTGTTCGTTTGATCGAAAATATCATCCGTCGCTTCAGGTCAAAAATACCTGAACATACCAAAGAAAAAAATACGGGCATTTCGAGAAGGAAATTTCTTGAAAACACTGTCCTTGTTGTCGGTGGAGTTGTGTTAAGTTCGATGTTTTTGGGAATGTTTAAGTGGGTTCATGAATTTAATTTCAAACGTATTCAGGTTCAATTGTTTGGACTTTCTTCTGCTTTTGATGATTATTGTATGGTTCAAATATCTGATATGCACCTCGGCAGTTGGTCAACAACCGAACATTTGAAAGATGCAGTTGAACAAATTAATGCGCTTCAACCTGATTTGGTGGTCTTTACCGGCGACCTTGTGAACTACACCACCGATGAGGCCTATCGTTTTAGGGAAATACTTGCTGGCATAACGGCTGTTGATGGTGTAGTTGCAATCCTGGGAAATCATGATTACGGCGATTATGTCAACTGGGACAGTCCTGCCGAAAAGAAAAAAAACATGGAAGATTTGTATGGTTTTTATCATCAGATCGGATGGAAATTGTTGCGCAACGAACATTTGATTCTTGAGCGAGACCAGGAAAAGTTGGCCATTATTGGCGTTGAAAACTGGAGCCACAACGAACGTTTCCCGCGCTATGGCAATATTCAAAAAGCCCGAAAAGGTATCGGCAAAGTGTCGGCCAGCATTTTATTGTCGCACGATCCTAGCCATTGGGATGCCGTAGTTTTAAAAGATCATACCGACATCCAGCTTACGCTTTCGGGCCATACACATGGCTTCCAATTTGGAATTGAAATTCCGGGTATTAAATGGAGTCCGGCGCAATACATTTATAAACAGTGGGCGGGCTTGTATCGCAGTGAGGCTACTCAGCAACAGCTGTATGTCAATCGTGGATTGGGTTCTATCGGTTATCCCGGACGCATTGGCATTTTGCCCGAAATTACTATCTTTACACTAAAATCTTAAACCATGAAAATCATTTTCCGCTTTTGTTTCATCACAACTTTATCAGTGTTGATGGTTGCCGGCTTTCGTTTGTCAGCCCAGAATCAGTCGCAAACCACCGTTAAACCAAAAAATATCGTCTTCATGATTGGTGATGGAATGGGACTTGCCGAGGTTCAGGCGGCACAGCATCGCGCTACTCAGCCCCTCAATATGTTCACCTCTAAGCATATAGGCCTTATTACAACCCATTCGTTTGATGACGAGATCACTGATTCGGGTGCCGGTGGAACAGCGCTTTCTTCGGGTCAAAAGACAAGAAACCGGATGATTGGCATGAATTCTGACACCATTGCCATTCCAAGTCTATTGGATGTTTTTGCCGCTGAAGGAAAATCAACAGGTATTGCAGTGAGTTGCGCAGTAACTCACGCCACTCCGGCCAGTTTTGTTGCCAAGGTAAACAGCCGCTATTTATATGAAGATATTGCACTTCAATACTTGCAATCGCCGGTGGACGTGGTTATCGGCGGTGGTTTAAAGGATTTTAATAAAAGAAAAGATGGCCGTACTTTAACCGATGAAATGCAGGAAAAAGGCTTTCACTACACCAACGTGATTCCTGATACACCCATTCAAAGTGCCTCAAAGCTATTGATACTCACAGATAGCGGACACCCAGAAAGTGTACTCAAAGGTAGAGGCGATCACTTGGTTAAAGCAACCAAATTGGCCATTGAAACGCTGAAGGAAAATCCGAATGGATTTTTTCTTATGGTTGAAGGCTCACAAATTGACTTTGGCGGACATGACAACAATATTGATTACATTGTATCGGAAGTGTTTGATTTTGACGCTGCGGTAGGGGTGGCGCTTGAGTTTGTTAGTCAGCATCCTGAAACTTTGCTCATCATTACCGCCGACCATGAAACTGGAGGATTGGGTTTTCCGGGAGGTGCCATTAAAGGCACTTACAGAGAGGCCTTCTCAACAACCGACCATTCGGGAGTGATGGTTCCTGTGTATGCTTTTGGTGCCGGTGCCGAAGCCTTTGGAGGGGTGTACGACAATACCGAAATATTTTCTAAAATACTTATGCTCACCGGATTAACGGTGAAGTAACCGGAGTTTTTGACAACTTTTACGCAAAAAAATGCTTTTATTGACGAATCAATAAAAGCATTTTTGTTGGCAGCGAGACCCTAAAGTCAATAAGCATCTTTGCCTTAGATGATGTAGGATGAGGTTTAGCCTTGTTATTTGGCCTGATAAAAACATCTTTTTGGCGAATAAATCAAATCACTATCTTTCAATTGTTTGATGATTTTTTCGACTTCTTTTTTGTCTAAGCCGGCAGCATCAGCGATTTCACCCGGTTTCATGGGCTCATTTTTCGATTGCATGGCTTGAAGTACTTTTTCTTTTGTTTCCATTTTAGTCGTTTAAAGTGTGAACAACCAATCCTGATCTGAGCTTTGGTTCAAACCAAGTTGTTTTAGGTGGCATTATGTTTCCGGTATCGGCAATATGAATGAGTTGAGCCATTGAAACCGGATAAAGTGCAAACGCAACTTCCATTTCACCACTATCAACGCGTCTTTCTAACTCTGATAGGCCTCTAATTCCACCTACAAAGTCAATCCTCTTCGAGCGTCTGAGGTCTTCAATTCCAAGGATGGGTTCTAAAACTTGGTGAGTGAGTATGGTAACATCCAAAACGCCAATCGGATCATGATCGTCGTAAGTGCCTTCTTTGGCATGTAGCACATACCATTCGCCATCGAGGTACATCGAAAATTCATGTAACTTGCTGGGCTTATAGCTTGTTTTGCCACTGTGAGTGACGACAAAACCTTCAGCAAGACGATCTAAAAACTCTTTTTTGGTGTGTCCATTGAGGTCTTTTACCACACGATTGTAATCTATGATGGTGAGCTGATTGTCGGGAAAATGGACAGCCAAAAAGAAATTGTACTCTTCGTTGCCATGGTGCTTTGGATTGGCTAAGCGCTTTTCTTTGCCCACTAGTGCAGCCGCTGCGGTACGGTGGTGCCCATCGGCAACGTAGGTGGCAGGAATTTTGGCGAAGATTTGGGTGATACGATCAATTTTTTCGCGATCGCTGATGACCCAAAAATGATGTCCAAAACCATCATCGGCAATAAAGTCATAAATCGGTTTTTCGCTGATTACTATACCCTCAACAATACTATCTATCTCTTTATCAGCAGGATAAGTGAAGAATACAGGCTCCATGTTGGCATCTGTAATACGGACGTGTTTCATGCGGTCTTCTTCCTTATCTGGGCGCGTCAGTTCATGTTTTTTGATCACATTGTTCATATAATCTTCAACAGCGGCGCAGCCAACAATGCCATATTGGGTTTTTCCCGACATGGTTTGTGCATAAATATAAAGATTGGCAGTGTCGTCTTGAATCAGCCATTCCTTTTGTTTAAATAATTCAAAATTTTCCTTTGCCTTGTCATACACCTCTTGTGCATAATGATCTATCTCTTGCGGAAGATCAATTTCGGGTTTTATCACGTGCAAGAGGCTGTAGGGGTTTCCTTCGGCTTCGAGGCGTGCTTCGTCCGAATCAAGAACATCATACGGGCGCGAAGCCGATTCTTTAACTATTGAAACAGGTGGCCGCCACCCTTTAAAAGCTTTTAAAATTGCCATATTTTTAAAATTGTAGGTTAATTCACTCTTTTTATTTGACTGTGATAAGAAAGACGAAGCTTACCAGTTTTTTGAAGGAAACAAATCTTCATCCAATTGATCGTGCTGTGCATTGCTTCCTTTTTGCAACGACGTGATGAGTGCTCCAAGCATTTTTGTCATTTCCATCAATTGATTTCTCGATTCATCTTCTTCAAGATCATTGATATAGCCATGTTTGTATGCAATTGTAGTATAAACCAAGCAACTTCGGATAGCGCTTTTTGCTTCTTTCAGATAAAGAATAAACTGCACTTTTTCGCGCGCCGACCCCTCAGCAATGCGGAGGGCAATTTGTCGAGCCGATTCGCAAAATGCCGCCGACAAGGCTTTGTCGGCGGATTCTGGAAATTGTTGATTTATTTTTTGCACCCATAGTATATAGTCAAGGGCTTTGTGGTAGATTCTCAAGTCCTCAAACCGAAAAAAAGTCAGATGTTTGCTGTTGAGCTCATTTGCATCATAAGTCATTACTCGTCAAATGTTAGGTGAAAAGTTGGTTTGTTAGTTAACCTTAAATGTTACATCGTTATGATTGAAAAATGCAATAATCTGCCGTGCAGCTGCAACGCCAGCATTGATATTGGCTTCATCGGTTTGGGCACCCATTTTTTTAGGGGTGAAGAAACAATTGTCGCCATAAGCTTCCAATGCTTGCTTGCAATCAGGAGCCACGTCAGACACATAATGGAAATCTTTGCGTTCAGCAAAAATCTTTTGCAATCCTTCTTCACAAATCACTTCCTTACGTGCTGTGTTTACCAACACTGCACTTTGAGGCATTTTCGAGAGCAACTCATAATTGATGGATTTCTTGGTTTTTTCATTGGCTGGGATATGCACTGACACAAATTTGCAGGTGCTGTAGAGCTCTTCGACCGATGCGACAGCTATTACCCCATCTTTTTCCATTTCTTCTTTAGAAACGAAGGGATCAAAAGCATACACTTGCATTCCATAACCTTTAGCAATGCGAGCAACGTGTTTCCCAACATTTCCGTAAGCGTGAATACCGATTTTTTTACCATAGAGCTCAGTTCCTGAACCTCCTTTGAAATGGTTTCTGACTTGATACTCCATCATTCCAAACGCCAGCTCAGCTACAGCATTGCTGTTTTGTCCGGGCGTGTTCATCACCACCACATTGTGTGCGGTTGCGGCGGCAAGGTCAACATTGTCGTATCCGGCGCCGGCTCTAACCACGATTTTCAACTTGGGCGCATTTTCAATCACAGCTTTGTCAATAATGTCGCTGCGGATGATTATTGCTTCTACCTCAGGCATGGCTTGAATAAGCGCTTGCTGATCTGGATATTTTTCTAAAAATTGACACTCAAAACCAGCTCCTGTGATGAGGTCTCTGATTTGATCGGAAGCAGCTTTCGCAAAAGGTTTGTCTGTTGCAACCAGTACTTTTTTCATAGCTAATTCAGTTTTTAGGTGTTCTTTATTTTTTTGAGGCTTCAAATTCTTTCATCACTGCAACCAATGCTTCAACGCTTTCATATGGCATGGCGTTGTAAAGAGAAGCTCTGAAACCACCTGCTGAGCGATGGCCTTTAAGTCCAATCATGCCTCTTTCGGTAGCGAAATCATTGAATTCTTTTTCAAAGCCTTCATTGCCTTCGGTCATCACAAAGCAAACATTCATTCTGGAGCGATCTTCAGGAAGTGGAACGGTAGCTTGGAATAAGCTGTTGCGGTCAATTTCGCTGTATAGTAGGTTTGATTTGCGGATGTTCATTTTTTCCATTTCGGCAACACCACCCATTTCTTTAATCCATTTCAAGGTTTGTAAGGCAGCAAAAATAGGCACTACCGGAGGTGTATTAAACATGGATTCTTTGCTGATGTGGGTGCTATATTTCAACATGGTCGGAATGGTTCTTTCTACTTTTCCAAGAATAGAATCTTTCACAATGGCAAAGGTTACTCCGGCAGGAGCCAAATTCTTTTGTGCTCCACCATATATAATAGCATATTTTGAAACGTCAATCACACGACTGAAAATGTCCGATGACATATCGGCAACCAAAGGCACACCAACTTCCATATCATGCAGTATTTCTGTGCCATAAATGGTGTTGTTGGTAGTGATGTGGAAATAATCAGCATCAGCAGGCACTTTGAAACCTTTGGGGATGTAATTGAATTTCTTGTCTTCTGAGCTGGCTACAACATCAACTTCGCCAAACATTTTGGCTTCTTTGATGGCTTTGGTTGACCACTCGCCGGTGTTGAGGTACGCGGCTTTTTTTCCTAATAAATTGTAAGGCACCATGCAAAACTGTAAGCTGGCTCCGCCACCAACAAAAATCACCGAATAACCTTCAGGGATATTCAATAATTCTTTAAAAAGTGCCACTGCTTCGTCAACAACGGCAACAAATTGCTTACTACGGTGAGAAATTTCCATAAGGGAAAGTCCCATGCCTGAAAAATCTTTGAGGGCAGCAATGGTGTTCTCAACTGTTGATTCGGGCAGGATTGAAGGACCTGCATAAAAATTATGCTTTTTCATAATAGTGAGGGATTAATTTTGTTTGAATCAAAAAAAAGATATTATTTGCAGCAAAGATATGGTTTTATTGGATATTGTGAATCTTTTCACGCAATAATTATCTACTTTCGCAACCGTTATAAATAAGCCTTTCAATGCCAACATTACCTCAACGGATAGACGCCTTTCGTCAACTACGATTGGTTTTAGAATCCTTCCTTTTGAATGGAGAAAAAAAACAACTAAACCCCAGTAGGGAGGAAGAGATTTTACATAATGCACTCAATTTAAGCCTTCAAGCTAACAAATGGTTTACGCGCGAAAGTGTTTTTATGGCCATTCAAGGGATTGAAAAAATGCTCCAATCTTCCGCTTTTGAACGATGGATTTCGAAGTACGAATTGCCTCCAACTTTTCAACCCAAAACAGTTGCGGTTATCATGGCAGGAAATATCCCATTGGTGGGTTTTCATGATTTCCTGTCGGTGGTCGTAAGCGGACACTTTTTTTTAGGCAAGACCTCATCCGACGACGCTTATTTGCTTCCGGCTTTGGCCGAAATCTTGATTGGGATTGAACCACAATTTGCCGCAAAAATTACTTTTACACATGAGTTGATCAAATCTTTTGATGCTGTGATTGCCACCGGTAGCGATAATACGGCCAGGTATTTTGATTTTTATTTTGGAAAATACCCCAACATTATCCGAAAAAACAGAAACAGTATCGCTGTGCTTACAGGCTCCGAGACGGATGCTGAGCTTAAAGCTTTGGCAGATGACGTTTTCTTGTACTTTGGATTGGGTTGTCGCAACGTTTCAAAAATATTTGTCCCCGAAAACTTCGATTTCGTTCGATTGCTGGATCACTTTGCACATTATGAGGAGTTAAAAAACCATTCAAAATACTTCAACAACTACGAATACAGTAGAGCTATTTACTTGATCAATGCTGTGCCGCACTACGACACCGGCTTTTTGCTGGTGAAGGAATCAGCCGACTACGCCAGCCGTATTGCTGTACTACACTATGAAACTTACAGCGATATCAAGCAACTCGAACATCGGCTGATGATAGAGCAAGAGGCCATACAATGTATAATAGCCAAACCGGGATTACTTGCAAGTAGTTTTGATTTTGGTAAAGCACAGTTTCCTGAGGTTGATGACTATGCCGATGGTGTTGATACCATGCTTTTTTTGCTGAACTTGAGCAAGTGAAAAGTATCCAATTCATCACCCATGGGATGATGAATTTCATTTGATTTCCTTTTTTATTGAAAAAAAGACAAAAAGTTTTGCTTCTTCGGTGGAAAATTGTAATTTTGCAGTCCTTAAAATCATAATAAAGACGAGGAAAGCGATGAAAAATGACATTCACCCCAAAGATTACAGATTGGTTGTATTCAAAGATATGTCAAACGATTACAGTTTTTTGACACGTTCAACAGTAAGAACAAAAGAAACTGTCGTTTGGGAAGACGGAAATGAATATCCGATCGTGAAACTTGAGATTTCACATACCTCACATCCTTTCTACACAGGAAAGATGAAACTTGTAGATACAGCAGGTCGTGTTGATAAGTTCAAAAACAGGTATAAAAAACATTACGAGGTTCGTACCAAGTAGGTACAACTTTGTTTCCTTCAGAAAAGCTCTTATCAATCAAAATGATAGGAGCTTTTTTGTTGATAATCCATTTATTTATTAACAATTCATAAGATTTTGGATCAATTTATGTAGTGGTGTTTTTTAAGAAAAAAAAAGAATTATATTTGTTTCAAAGAAATTACGTGAACAAAAAAGAATGCCATAACACGGTAACCCTATGAATTACATCCTATTCGACAGTTCTTCGCGCAGCAATTTGCTCCCTTTGACCTTTACACGTCCTGTAGCCGACATCAGGTTTGGAATACTTACCATCCGCGAAAAGTGGGAGAAGTTTCTCAAAACCACTACTTCAAGTCTTACGGAAGCCTATCTCACCCCAAAATTCCCCTTGATTAAGGCGGATATCAATATGATCGTGAACGGCTCCATTTGCCCAAACACTGCCCTTATACAAGAAATCAACCAGCTTAAAGAAGGCCAAATGTTGATTAAAAATGATACCATCGTTGCCATGTGTCTAACTGCGGAATCATTGGAAAATTATGCCGAAAACGATCAAGAATTGGACGTGAAAGAAACAACAGTGGATTTCATGAAAATTCAAAACACTTGGGATATCTTTCATTTGAATGATCAAGCCATAAAAGAGGACTTTAATCTCCTTACAAAAGGAAGAAAATCAGCACCCATTTCGCCTACCAACCGATGTGTAAATCCTGAAAATATATTTATTGAAGAAGGTGCTGTTGTTGAATTTGCAATCTTAAACGCCTCCACTGGTCCTATTTACATCGGTAAAAATGCCGAAATTATGGAAGGTTCTAAAATTCGCGGTTCTTTTGCCTTGTGCGATCATGCGGTGATGAAAATGGATGCCAAAATTTACGGTCCAACTACGATTGGTCCTTTTTCTAAAGTAGGTGGCGAAATAACTCAATCTGTGATCTTTGGCTATACCAACAAAGTCCACGATGGATTTCTTGGACATTCTGTGTTGGGTGAATGGTGCAACTTAGGTGCCGATACCAATACCTCGAACCTGAAAAATACATATGAAGATGTTAAGCTTTGGTCGTATGCCGAAGATTGCTTCGTTCAAACCGGTCTCCAATTTTGTGGCACCATTATGGGCGACCACACAAAATGTGGCATCAACACCATGTTGAACACGGGAACCGTTATTGGGGTTTATTCCAATGTATATGGGGCTGGTTTTCAAAGGAATTTTGTTCCTTCCTTCTCTTGGGGAGGGCCTCATGGGTTAAGTGATTACGACATGAAAAAAGCTGTTAAAACAGCAGAAATCGTATTTGCTCGCCGAAACAAACTCTTTGATAAGAAAGAAAAGTCCATCCTGTCCGAAATTTTTAGCTTGACCTACAAAAACAGAAGGGCCTAATCAAGATTACGGCACAGCATTTGAACTGTATATAATCAATCCGTAGATTACACTGACAAGCAGATTGAAAGTGTAATTTTGTGGGTTGATTATCTTATTTTACGCCAAATTGTCACCTTTGCTGAATAAATGACTTACATGAATCAAAATAAAAAAACTATTAAACTACAAGTTTCAGAAATGATGGATTCAGAAGGGGAGTTTATCCCCCTGCTTTCAACTGAAGAAGAAGAATTAATGAATGCCGAAGAACTTCCCGAGGAGCTGGCTATTTTGCCTTTACGCAATGCGGTGTTGTTTCCGGGGGTGGTTTTTCCAATTACTGTTGGAAGAGATAAATCCATTCGTTTGGTAAAGGAGGCATACAAAAAAGAAAAGATTATCGGTGTCATCGCCCAACGCGATCCTTCCATTGAAGATCCTACTTCAGCCGACTTGCACGAAGTGGGAACTGTTGCGCAGATTTTAAGAACACTGCAAATGCCCGATGGCAATACCACAGTGATTATTCAAGGAAAAAAACGCTTTAAACTGTTAGATATCACCCGCGAAGAACCTTATTTTAAAGGCAAAGTGGGTGCTTATGATAGCCTTGAAGCACTTCCAACAGATAGTCATTTCTATGCTTTGATACAATCAATCAAGGATTTGTCTATTCAAATTATCGAAAAATCGCCCAACATTCCCAGCGAAGCCACCTTTGCCATCAACAATATCGAAAGCCCTGTGTTTTTGGTCAATTTTGTTTCGAGCAACCTCAATATTACTGCCTCTGAAAAGCAGCTTTTGCTCGAAATTACCGACATCAAAGAACGTGCGAGCAAGGTGCTGGGGATGATTACGAAAGAGCTTCAAATGCTGGATTTGAAAAATCAAATCCAAAGTAAAGTGAAAACCGATCTCGATAAGCAACAGCGGGATTATTTTCTTAATCAGCAACTCAAGACCATTCAAGAAGAGCTTGGGGGTACCGCTAACGAAACGGAAATCAATGAGTTAAAAGCAAAAGCAGCCAAGAAAAAATGGGATAAAGACATTCAGAAAGTGTTTGATCGTGAGCTGGTAAAGCTCATGCGTATGCACCCTCAGGCCGCCGAATATGGCATTCAGTTTAACTATCTGGATCATCTCGTTGAACTACCGTGGAATGAATTTACTGTGGATAATTTCGATTTGGTCAACGCCCAGAAAGTGTTGGATCGCGATCATTACGGATTAGACAAGGTGAAGGAGCGCATTATTGAGCATCTTGCTGTGTATAAGCTAAAGAACGACCTTAAAGCACCCATTTTGTGCTTGGTAGGACCTCCCGGTGTGGGAAAAACTTCTCTCGGCAAGTCCATTGCCAAAGCCGTCGGAAGGAAATATATTCGGATGTCGTTGGGTGGATTGCGCGATGAAGCTGAACTTCGAGGGCATCGGAAAACGTATATCGGAGCTATGCCCGGACGAATCATTCAAAACCTGAAGAAGGCGCAATCGGCCAATCCTGTTTTTGTTCTCGATGAAATTGATAAAGTCATTGGCAACAACATCAGTGGCGACCCGCAGGCCGCTTTGCTAGAAATTCTCGATCCGGAGCAAAACAACAAATTCCACGATAATTTTTTGGAAGTTGATTACGACCTTTCCCGAATTATGTTTGTGGCCACAGCCAACAGTTTGAGTACCATTCATCCTGCTTTGAGAGACCGTATGGAAATCATTGACTTAAGCGGCTATTTGGTAGAGGAAAAAATGGAAATTGCACGCAAGCATCTCATCCCTAAGCAATTAAGTGAACATGGGATGAAAGCCTCGGACATTACCTTTTCTAAAAAAATTCTTCAGCAAATTATAGAAGATTATACTCGCGAAGCCGGTGTGCGCTCCCTTGAACGCAACATCGCCAAGTTGATTCGCAACAAGGCCAAGCATATTGCCATGGAACAACAATACGAAAAAAAAATAGTTTCCGATGATCTCGAGAAGGTCTTGGGAGTAGGAATGGCCATCCGCAATCTAGAAATTAGCCATGAAGTTGCCGGTGTAGTTACCGGATTGGCTTGGACGCCTGTAGGCGGAGAGTTGCTTTTTATCGAGGTTAGCCTCAGCAAAGGAAAAGGCGATCTCAAACTCACCGGAAATCTTGGCGATGTGATGAAAGAATCGGCAGTGATTGCTTTTGCCTATCTGAAAGCCCATGCCGAGCAGTTTGGAATTGATGTAAATGTTTTTGAAACACGCAATGTTCACATTCACGTTCCGGAAGGTGCTACTCCAAAAGATGGTCCATCAGCCGGCATCACTATGCTAACTGCTTTAGCATCAGCGTTTACCGGAAGAAAAGTTAAACCTGCACTTGCCATGACAGGCGAAATCACACTTCGCGGGAAGGTGCTACCGGTAGGAGGAATAAAAGAAAAAATTCTTGCTGCAAAAAGAGGAAAGATCACACAAATCATTCTGTCAAAGGAAAACAAACGTGATTTCATTGAAATAAAAGAAGAGTATATTAAAGGTGTTCAATTTCATTTCGTCTCCAGTATGAGCGAGGCTATTGCGCTTGCACTTGACGATATTGTCGTCACAAAGGAGGTGAAAAATCATCATTCATGAAGAAAATCCTGATTATTAACGGACATCCTGTGCAGGATACCTTCGTTGATAAGCTTACCGCCGCCTACAAAGAAGGGGCAACCACTGCGGGTGCTACCATTCAAGAGTTGGTGCTGAAAAAACTCCATTTTGATATCAATTTCCGAGAAGGTTACCGTGGCGATCAGCAATTGGAGGCCGATTTGATACATGCTCAAGAGCTTATTTCTTGGGCCGATCATTTGGTGTTTTTCTATCCCAACTGGTGGGGAACTTATCCGGCCTTACTTAAAGGCTTCATTGATAGAACCTTTTTACCGGGATTTGCTTTCCGCTATCGAAAAAATAAAAGAACGGCCGAAAAGCTCTTGAAAGGTAAAACCGCTCGTTTGGTCGTAACAATGGATACCCCCATCTGGTACTATTATTGGGTACAGCTTGCACCGGGGCATCATTCCATGCGCAAAAGTATTTTACATTTTTGCGGCATTCAACCCGTTAAGATCAATTCTTTTACTCCTTTGCGAAGTGCCACCGAAAGTAAAAAAACGGCCTGGTTGAAAACGATGTTTATTAAAGGTAAGCAATTAAAATAGAAAGTCGGTAGGTCCACAAAAACTGTAAACAATTAAAAACATGCTGTTTATATGAAAAAATTGATGTTTTCAATTTTCATACTGTTCATCAGCTCATGTGCTAAAGTTGATTTGCCACAGCAAGTTTTTCGTTACAACGAGTCGGCCGGAATTCTTACTCTCGATCCTGCATTTGCGAAAGACCTTCCTCATATATGGGCCTGTAATCAGTTGTTCAATGGCTTGATTGAATTGGACAGCGCGATGAATATCCATCCGGCTATTGCAAAAAGCTGGACCATCTCTGATGATGGATTGCACTACACCTTCGTGCTTAGAAACAATGTTTTATTTCATCCTCACGAAGCCTTCTTGAACAAGGAGCGTAAAGTGAATGCGGCAGATTTCGTTTTTAGTTTTAACCGATTGATGGACGAAAAAACGGCATCGCCAGGATCGTGGATTTTTAATCTTGTTGATCGAAAAGAGGGAGGCCTAAACATTGAATCGCCCAATGACAGCATACTTATCATTCATCTCCAACGACCTTTTCCTGCCTTTCTGGGCTTACTAGGAATGGCTTACGCATCGGTTGTTCCTTACGAAGTGGTTCAAAAAGAAGGGGTTGAGTTTAGAAGAAATCCTATTGGAACCGGACCTTTTTTGTTTAAACATTGGGAAGAGGGGGTAAGGCTGGTGTTGCGACGGAATCCAAATTATTTTGAAACGGAAAATGGGAATCCTTTGCCATATCTTGAGGCTGTTTCCGTTGGTTTTTTAACCGATAAACAAACGGCTTTTATGGAGTTCATTAAGGGAAATTTAGAGTTCATGTCGGGAATTGACGCACGCTACAAAGATGAGTTGTTGACCAAAAACGGTCATTTGAGGACCAAGTATGAAGATAAAATATACCTCATTCGTGAGCCTTTTCTCAACACCGAATATTTGGGCATCAAAATGGATGAAAATGATTTTCCAGAACTGAGGTCAGAACAAAAGAAAGCACTCCGTAAAGCCATAAATTACGGTATCGACCGACATAAGATGCTCAAATACCTCCGCAATAACATCGGTACGGCCGGCCATTCGGGGATGATTCCCAAAGGATTGCCGGGCCATGACACCAGTGCTTCAATTGGTTACCACTTTGACCCGGTGTTGGCACGGCAATTTATGGAGGATTTTAATTTGCACGGAACATCCATTACCATTTCAGTAACGGCTGAGTATGTTGATCTGGTAAAGTACATCCAATCGCAGTTGAACAACTTGGGCTTAGATGTTAAAGTGGAAGTGTTGCCCACAGCTACTCTAAGAGAATTAAGAGCAAACGGTAAATTAGAGATTTTCCGATCGAGTTGGGTGGCCGATTATCCGGATGCTGAAAATTATCTTGCTTTGTTTTATGGACCAAATAAATCGCCGGCAGGACCCAACTACACCCATTTTAACAGCGCTAATTTCGATCAACTCTTTGAGGCAAGTTATGCGATTACTGACATAGAAAAGCGTGAAAAAATATACCAAAGCCTCGACAGCCTTGTTATGACTGAGGCCCCGGTTGTCGTTTTATATTACGACGAAGTTTTGCGTTTTGTTCAAAAACGTGTAATAGGTTTAACAGGAAATCCTGCCGGACAGCTCGATCTCAAGCGTGTGCACATTGCCAATCAGCAATAATGCCCACTAAGTGAAAGTCAGTTGTTGGTTTGTTTTGACCGACAAGCAAAACAAAATCAACCTTTTCACGTGTTCTACCAATGATTTTTTGTAATTTTGCATCCATTTTTTAAGCTAAAATTTTATGATAAATATAACGCTACCCGATAACTCGGTGAGGCAGTATGAAGCCGGAGTAACCTCCTTAGAGATAGCAAAAAGCATTAGTGAAGGTTTGGCTCGCAATGTTTTGTCAGCAAAAGTTGATGGAGAAGTTTGGGATGCCACCCGCTCAATTGATAAAGATGCTAAAGTTCAGCTACTTACATGGAACGACCTTGAAGGGAAAGCTACGATGTGGCATTCATCCGCCCACCTTATGGCCGAAGCCATTGAACAGCTTTTTCCGGGAGTGAAATTTGGTATTGGACCTGACATTGAAAATGGCTTTTATTACGACATTGATTCCGGTGATAGGGTCATCGTTGAAGCCGACCTTGTGGATATTGAAAAGAAAATGTTAGCGTTAGCACGAGAGAAACAAACCTTTCAACGTACAGAGGTTTCTAAGGATCAAGCTCTTGAGTTTTTTAATGAAAAAGGTGACGAATACAAATTGGAGCTTATCAGCGATTTAGCTGATGGAACCATTACCTTTTACAAAAGCGGAACTTTTACCGATTTGTGTCGTGGGCCACACTTGCCCGACACAAGTTTCATTAAGGCGGTAAAGCTTACCAGTATTGCCGGAGCCTATTGGCGTGGCGATGAGAAACGGAAGCAACTTACACGTATTTACGGTATCACATTTCCAAAAGTTAAGGAACTTGAAGAGTATCTTATCCTTTTAGAAGAAGCAAAAAAGCGCGATCACCGCAAGCTTGGCAAAGAACTGGAGTTGTTTACCTTTTCGCAAAAAGTTGGTGCAGGCTTGCCGTTATGGCTTCCAAAAGGTGCTGAGCTTCGTGAGCGTTTGGAACAATATCTAAAAAAAGTACAAAAAGAAGCTGGATACCTGCCTGTTATCACTCCTCATATTGGAAACGTAAACTTGTATAAAACAAGTGGCCACTTTGATAAATATGGTGCCGATTCATTCAGGCCTATTACTACTCCCGTTGAAGGCGAGGCTTTCTTTTTGAAACCTATGAATTGCCCTCACCATTGTGAGATTTTTAATGCTAAGCCACATTCATATAAGGATTTACCTATCCGATATGCCGAATTTGGAACAGTTTATCGTTACGAACAAAGCGGTGAGCTTCATGGGTTGACGCGTGTTAGAGGATTTACTCAAGACGATGCACATATTTTTTGCACTCCTGACCAAATTAAGTCTGAGTTTAAGGCTGTGATTGGCATTATCATGCAAATCTTCAGAGCACTAGATTTTAAAGACTTTATCACTCAGATTTCCATTCGCGATCCCAAGCAGCCCGAAAAATATATTGGATCAACAGAAAATTGGATCAAAGCTGAAAATGCTATTAGGGAAGTAGCAGAAGAAGAAGGTCTTAATGCAATTGTAGTGGAAGGTGAGGCAGCTTTTTACGGCCCTAAGATGGACTTTATGGTACGCGATGCCATCGGGCGTAAATGGCAGTTAGGCACTATCCAAGTGGATTACAATTTGCCCGAACGTTTTGAGCTTACCTATACCGGAAGCGACAACGAGAAGCACCGCCCGGTGATGATCCACCGCGCGCCTTTTGGTTCGATGGAACGTTTTGTAGCCGTGTTGATCGAACATTGTGCAGGAAAATTCCCCTTGTGGCTTGCTCCTGAACAGGTTATTGTGCTGCCAATCAGCGAAAAATATCAAAAATATGCGGAAAAAGTTTCCCAGTTCCTGAAAAATTCCGATATTCGCGCCCTCATTGACGACAGGAGTGAAAAAACCGGCCGCAAGATCAGAGATGCCGAAATGAGTAAGATTCCGTTCATGCTTGTAGTTGGCGAAAAAGAAGAGGCAGAAAATACTGTATCCGTAAGGAAACAAGGCGAAGGCGATCTTGGCAGCTTCACTTTAGAAGCATTTGCAAACATGGTCAATGATGAAGTTAAAAAGCTTCAGGAAAATATATAACATACTTTAAAATAGATAGTAACATAAAGTTAGGAGGAATTTACCATAGCACAGTTTAGAGGAAGAGGTCCGAGAAGACCGATGGAGAAAAAGGAAGACCCGCATCGGATTAATGAACGTATTAATGCACCTATGGTGCGTGTTGTTGGCGATGGTGTAGAGGCGGTTATAGTTTCTATACGTGAGGCGTTGGCACTGGCCGAATCTCAAGGTCTTGATTTGGTAGAGATTTCCCCCACAGCTAATCCACCTGTCTGTCGTATCCTCGACTATAAAAAGTTTTTGTTTGAACAAAAGAAAAAGCAAAAAGAAATTAAAGCCAAGTCGGCCAAAATTGTGGTGAAAGAGATTCGTCTTGGACCCAATACCGATGACCATGACTTTGACTTTAAACTAAAACACGCTATGAATTTCCTTGAAGAAGGAGCTAAAGTTCGTGTAGATGTTCTGTTTCGTGGGCGCTCCATTGTTTATAAAGATCAAGGTGAGCTCATTATGTTAAAGTTTGCGCAAGCCTTAGAGGATTATGGAAAAGTGGAGCAGTTGCCCAAACTTGAAGGCAAGCGGATGATGATGATGATTGCCCCAAAAAAATAAGATAACCTATTTAACCTTAAATATTGTTCAGTAATGCCAAAAATGAAGTCAAAATCCGGAGCAAAAAAACGTTTTAAATTAACGGGTTCCGGTAAGATCAAAAGAAAGCATGCTTACAAAAGTCACATTCTCACAAAGAAGTCGACCAAACGTAAGCGCAACCTGACCTACTCAGCGCTGGTTCACCCAGCCGATGAGAAGAACATCAGGGAAATGCTCTCACTCTAACACATCAATTGTTTAACTTTGTTATAGCATCAAAGTTCTCCAATGGGGGAGGCGCTATAGCGGAAAATTTAAAAAAATGCCAAGATCAGTAAATTCTGTAGCATCAAGAGCTCGAAGAAAAAAGATTCTCAAATTGACGAGAGGTCAGTTTGGACGTCGGAAAAATGTTTGGACCGTAGCCAAAAATTCCTACGAAAAAGGCCAACAATATGCTTATCGCGATAGGCGCAACAAAAAACGTTCGTTCCGCTCTTTGTGGATCATTCGTATCAATGCTGCCGTTCGTCCGTTTGGATTGTCGTACAGCGTTTTTGTTGGTAAACTTCATAAACACAAGATCGAAATCAACCGTAAGGTGTTAGCCGATTTGGCACTGAATAACCCCGAAGCTTTCAAAGCTATCGTGGAAAAAGTGAATGTGGATTAGCGAAAATATCTCAAAAAAAAGAAGGCTCTAAGCCTTCTTTTTTTTTCTATTCTCAGGCGTTGTGTATCAAACTTCAATATCGTATTTTTTCATCCTCCGCTGAAGTGATTGCCAGGTGATACCCAACATCTCAGCAGCTTTGTTTTTATTGTTGTTGGTTTCTGATAAAGCGTTTTTAATAGCTTGATATTCAATATTATCTAAATTGGATAAACCATCATTTTTACTTGTTTTCGTGCCGAGTTTGGAGTTTTTATCGTACAAAATCGGGAAGTGACTTGGGAGTAATTCTTTGCCATCGCATAAGATTACGGCCCGTTCAACAATATTTCTCAGTTCCCGAATATTGCCCGGAAAGCGGTAGGTTTGTAACAATTGGATGGTTTTCTCATCAATGAAAAGGTCTTTTTTATTCATTCTATGACCGAAAAAGTTAGCGTAATACAAAACAAGGTCATTGATGTCTTCTGTCCGTTCTCGCAATGGGGGCAAATGGATGATAAAGGTGCTTAGGCGGTGGTAGAGATCGCTTCTGAAAGTTTTTTCAATCGTCATTTGTTCCAGGTGCTGGTTAGAAGCGGCAATCACACGCACATCAACTTCAACCGTATTTTTTCCTCCTACGGGAAGCACCTTCCTATCTTCAAGCACACGTAATATTTTTGCTTGTTGGGTAAGCGGCATATCGCCGATTTCATCTAAAAACAGGGTGCCTTTCGAGGCCATCTCAAACCAGCCACTACGGTCGTCAACCGCTCCGGTGAAAGAGCCTTTTTTGTGACCAAAAAATTCACTCTCGAAGAGGCTGTCGGTGATGGCTGAGCAATTTACAGAATGAAATGTTTTTGATTTTCGTTGGCTCAAATCGTGTATTCCATGGGCAACAAGCTCTTTGCCGGTGCCGCTTTCACCCGTAATCAGTACATTTGTTTGGTCTGACATTGCAACCCTGTGCATCAAGTCAAAAACTTTAAGCATTGCCTTACTGCGGCCAATCATGGGTGAACCCGATTGGGAGTAAAGTTTATTTGTCAGCATTGAGATGGTTTTTTCGGATTGTTGCAGCTTTTTTTTCAGCTGAAGAAATTTCCGGGTACGGTGTATGGCGTTTTCTACCTCCATCACCCTAAAAGGTTTTGGAAAATAGTCAATGGAGCCTGACCGCATGGCTTCTATCACACTATCCATGTCGCCATGTCCCGAAATCATTATCACTTCAATTGTTGGGTATTGTTCTTTTACTTTTTTTAGCACTTCCAATCCACTCATTTCGGGCAATCTGATATCGAGAATCATTATATCAATGTTATTGTTTTCTAATATCTTAAGTGCTTCTATAGGATGTCCGCAAAGGATTACTTCTTGGTATTTTTTTCCAAGATATTCGCCCAATTCATCGCGCAGGCGTTTTTCGTCATCTACTACAAGTATGGTTAATTCATCCATAAAACTAAGTGTTATAGGCAGGAAGTTTGATGATCATTTTCGTGAATTCATTCTCTTTGCTTTGTGCAGTGATGGTTCCATTCATGGATGTTACGATGCCATAAGAAATGGAAAGTCCCAAACCGGTGCCATCTTGCGCATTTTTAGTCGTAAAAAACGGATTGAAAATATTGGCAAGTTGTGTCTCGGGAATGCCAATTCCATTGTCGCTAATAGTAATGGTGTGATTGTTATGACTTGACGACAATTCAATAACGATGGTCTTAGTGTAATCTACCGGGCTTTTCTGTTGTTTTTTTTCAACAGCATATCGCGCGTTGCTTAGAATGTTCAAAAAAACTTGTTCCAAGCGGAGAGGGTTACCGTAAACCTTTAAGTTTTTGTTTTTGATGCTCACGCTTAAATTTATTCGGGTACTAATATAGAGTTTATTCACGAGCAATAGGCTGTCATTGATCACATCTATAATATCGAAAACATGTTGATCTTCAACTTGTTGATCGCGGGAAAAAACCCTAACATGATTAATTAGTTGACGAATTCGGTTGATGTCTTCGAACATCAAGTTGATTTTTCGATTCAAATAATCAGGCTGAATGCCTTCATTATTTAAATCGTCTAAAATATTGTCAAGACTCATGGATAATCCTCCAAGAGGTTGGTTGATTTCGTGTGCCATCCCTGCTGACAGTTCACCCAGCGATTCGAGTTTTGACTTATGTATGATAAGTTCTTGTTGCTTCTCCCTGTTTTTGAGCTCTATAAGTACCCTAGATTCTAAGTTGGCATTCAATTCTTGCAAATCACTTTCAAAGGTTTTTCTCTCGTTGATGTCGGCTAAAAAGGTGAGAAGACCCTTTTTCCCTTCCCAACTGATGTTTTTCGATTTCATCTCGACCCATTTCAAAGTTTTTTTTGCGGTGATAATTTGAATATCACTCGAAAGCCCGCTGTTTTCGTTGTGGGTGCTTTTGAAAAATAAATCGCTCACAACGAAATGAAATTTGGGTGCCACTATGTCTAGAAACGATTTTCCGATCATATGGTTGGGGTAATAACCTGTCAATTCATAAAAACGGGGGTTTATCATGCGGATTTGATCGTTGAGTGTTAAAAAAATGGCATCATTTGCGTTTTCAAAAATGCTTCGGTATTTCTCCTCACTCAGGCGCAGCATGATTTCTGCCGTTTTTCTTTCACTGATTTCTTTTAAGAGGTTTTGCGTCCGCTCTCTTACCCTGTTTTCAAGCTCAGAATTAAGTGTTTGTAGTTCATCTTCAATGTTTGTTCGGTGTATCGCCGCACCGATTAGACTTGCAGCTGTTTTTAGAATGGTCATCTCGGCTGCTGACCATTGGTGTTCGGTTGTGCAATCGTCAAATCCAATGAACCCATACCATTTTTTTTTCACGAAAATTGGTATGGCCAAAAGGGAGACGATTTCTTGTGCAAATAATGGTTTTTGTTCTGGTTCCGGAAAATCTTTTATTAACCCAAAGATGCTTTCACCTGCAATCATCATTTGCCGCCAACGCGAAAAAAGAGGTAAATCATGTTGAATACGCAACAGCTCCTCATTTTCAATCTGTTGACTGACACTGTCTTTGACCCATTCAAACTTTTGTTGGGAAAAATATTTTCCTTCATGGTAAAAGTTTTCAAATAAATACACCCGATCAACTTTGGTGGCAGCCCCAAGTATGCGAAAACTTTCGGAAATGGAATTGGCGTTAAAGCCAAACTGTAGAAATTGCTGTGCTGTTTCGCTCACAGCATGAAGTAGAAGTTCATTGTGCTTGAGGTCCTTTTCGGCCTTGATGCGTTTCTGCTCTTCGTTCTTTATTTTCTGCTCGAGCAAGATTTCGTGAGCCTGCTCGTAAATGGTGTCTTTTATCCTCTGATTATCAACTGGTTTTAATAAAAAACTTTTGATACCTATCTGTATGGCACGGATAAAATGGTTGCCTTCGCTTAGTGCCGAAAGAATGACAATACGTGTGTTGGGCTGATCATTTTTGATGGTTATGGCCATATCTAAACCACTCATCATCGGCATTTTAATGTCCGTTATGATTAAATCAGGGCGGTGTTCATAAAACATAGAAAGCCCTTCGATTCCGTCGCTGGCGAAATAAACATTGTCAACCAAATCACCAATTATTCGCTTGTAAACCGTTCGAATAATTTTATCATCGTCAACAAAAAGCACCGAAATATTTAGCTTTTCCATGGCTATTGATCGTCGTGGGATTTATAGTTTTTTTCGCCCGCAGTTACGGCCAATTTAAGGTAGTTTTCGGGAGGCGGGAGCGGACATGACCACCGCTCGTGGTAAGCGCAATAAGGGTTGTAAGCAGTATTGAAATCAAGAAAAGCGGTGTTAGACTGTGGTATCTCAAAGTCGAGAAACCTGCCTCCTCCATAGGTTTCATGGGCACTTGTGCTGTCTTTAAAAGGAACAAAGAGTGCGTTGTAGGAAGGGTTTTTCTTTTTGTGGTCGAGGTTTTGAAAGGCTGTTAGAGAATAAATTTGTCCGTTATGCCTGAATGATAAAGTGGCATATTTGCGGTACAATGGTTTCCGTTCGGTGGTAGTAGGCATAAAAAATGGTGGTTCCGAAGTGTCAATTGCAATTTCGACACGCTTTTTCCAGATTGTATCCACCGCGTAGTACTTCAGCCCTCTAAATAAATTAACATCTTGTTTACCCAACGGACTGGTCAAGGTGTCGGCAAATTCATTGTCTTTTACAAATCGCTGATTGGTAATGCCATCCAGATAATGCCCATGGAGGATGAGGCTGCGTGTGTTTTCTTCGTTCGGACGAAAAAAGCAAAAACTATAAAAATAACTTACCCATTCGCTAAAAACCAACCGAAAACCCGCACTGTTGGTGTACCATTTTTGTGTATCAATCGAGGGGTCAGTATCAGTGATCAATCCAATTTTTGAATGGGGGAATGCCTTTGTAAACATGAGATAGGTTCTGCGTGCGTGGGGTCCCATAGTATAAAGGTCGAAGCTATCGGCGTTTATGTTCCACTGTGGAAGCAGCATTTTCAAGGCAATGGCGGTGCTGTAGGTTCTGTCGCGCAGCACTGTGGATGGGATGATGGCCCTGTAAATCGTGTCATTAAAAAACATTCTCTTCATGCTTCCGGCTGAAGCATCGGCCATATTGGAGAATGGCGAAGAATAAGTCCATTGGGTGATAGGTACCCCCGTAATAATCATGTTATTATATTGGTTTTCTTCATAATAATGAAGTGCATTTTTTAAACCCGATTCAGGAACCCAGCCTTCAACAACCAGTGTTTTTGAAACAGGAGGAGCGCTCATGGCAAGGAAGGAATATGCGTTTCTTACTAATAAATAAAAACTAAAAAACATCAAAACAATCAGTAGCAATCCCCCCCAGATAGTAGGAAAATACACCTTCTTCCGCTTAAAAAAAACACCCATAACCTTCTTCATTTAATTGGCACAAGTTAGTTATTTTTGCTGCATCAAAACAAACAGACATGAAATTACATCATTTACGCCAACAATATACAAAACAACAACTTAACGAAACTTCAATTCCCGATGATCCGTTCGTTTTGTTTAAAAGTTGGTTCTCGAAAGCGCTGGAAACATCGGATTATGAGGCTTATGCCTTTGTGCTGTCAACGGTTTCAAACAACCGGCCTTCCTCGCGGGTTGTCTTGTTAAAGGAGGTGCAAGAACAAGGGTTTGTTTTTTTCTCTAACTATATGAGTAGAAAAGGTAAGGAGTTGCAAATAAACCCCATAGGATCTATGCTGTTCTTTTGGCCCGAGTTGGAGCAGCAAATCCGCATCGAGGGCAAGATTCATACCATTGATGCTGAGTCGTCCGATGCCTATTTTAATAGCCGACCGGTTAAAAGTCAGTTAAGTGCCATAGTTTCGAGGCAGAGCAATGTCATTGCTTCAAAAAGTGAATTGTTAGATAAAATTGAGGCCTATTACAAAAATCCTACTCCGCTAAAGCGACCTGATCATTGGGGTGGTTATCTTCTGACGGCTGACTATTTTGAGTTTTGGCAAGGCGGAGAAAATCGTTTGCACGATCGTTTTTCGTTTAGCCTGAATGGATCTGTTTGGGAAAGAAAGCGGCTATCACCTTAAAAACGAATCCAAGAAAGCTATTGTTTCAGATCGTCAATTTCGATGATGGGTTCTTTTGTGGAAAGGTTTGCATCAGTAGAATTGTGAATCTGGTTCATTTCATCAACAAAAACCGCGATTTGTTGCTGGTTAAAACCCTTTTCTTGGGCTGCTTCTTCGAGTGTTCCCCAAATAGGTTCGCCGCAGGCGATGCAGCGTATTCCGTGTTCCATTAAATATTTTACGCTGAAAGGAAAATTTCTTACTAAGTCTTCAATTTCTATATTCTTGTTAATCAGCATATTAAATTGAAATTATAGTTGAAAGAATTGCTTTATTTTCTGTTCTAACTCGAAGGGTTTGTAGGGTTTGGCAATAAAATCATCCATTCCTGCTTCCATACAATTACGTTTGTCTTGTTCCATAGCAAAAGCCGTTACAGCAATGATAGGTACATGCTTACCTGATCCTTCACTGGCTTCCAACTGTCGAATGGCTTGTGTAGCTTCAATACCATTCATTTCAGGCATTTGAATATCCATCAGGATTAAATCGTAAGTGTTTTCTTTAAAGAGTTGAACACCAATAAGTCCATTGGAAGCGATGTCCATTTCATAGCCTAACTTTCTGATGACGGCGATGGCGAATTTTTGATTCAATTCATTGTCCTCGACCAGAAGTATTTTATATGTTTGCTGAGCATGATTCATGATGTTGCGTCGTATTTAAAGCACATGTTTTATAGTTTTTCAATTGCAAATTTAGCATAAATTGAATTGGCGTGAAAAGTTAATGAAATTGCTTAAGTATTTCTCATTACTTGAATGATTTCCTTGTAAAGCTCTAATCGCTGAATGGGTTTTGACAGATATCCATGAAATCCAGCTTTCAAAAGACTTTCTTTATCGCCGGACATAGCATAAGCCGTTTGCGCTAAGGCAGGCGTTGTTGAATATTGCGGATGATTGGTTTTGATGTGTTGCAACAATTTTATGCCATCCCAAGGTGCCGGCAAATTGATGTCGAACAAAAGCAAATGAAAGTGTAACTGGCGTTCATTGTGTTGTTGAATAGCTTTAAGTGCCTCATTCCCATCCACGGCCGCCACCACTTCGGCATATAAGTCAAGGTATTTAGTGATGATTTTCCGACTGGCATGATCGTCTTCAACCAGCAAAATACGTTTCCCGAATAGAATATCTTGGATACTTTCAGGGCGATTCGCCTCAACAGCGATGGGGTTTTCTGTAACAGAAGTGGGTTTGGCATGTGGCAAAACTATGTTGATGGTAGTTCCATCGCCTTTTTGCGAATCAAGTTGAAAGGTTCCTCCCATTTTTTCAACCAATTGCTTCGAGAGCGGAATTCCTAACGCAGCCCCCTGATATTGACGTGTATAACCATGATTCACATTGCGATAGGCCTCAAAAAGTTCGGGAAGGTAGTTTTTATCAATCCCAATACCGGTGTCCCTAATGGAAATTTTAACCCCATCCTCAGCTTCAATTTTTTCGACAATGACCCGAATAAAACCTTTATCGGTGTATTTCATGGCATTGTCGAGCATTTCGTCGAGCACTTTGGCCAGCATTTCCTTGTCGGCATGAACATGCAAAGGCGCAACTTCCTTTACGATTCTTATCCCCTTTTTTGCTGCTTGTGGATATAATGGCAGTAATGTTTCTTCAATAAGCATCGAAAGATCACATTTAACTACTTGAAAATTAATATCATTGGCTTCAAGTCGGCTAATGTCAATGATGTTGTTGAGCAGGTGTAAAAGCTTGTCACCGCTTTTTTGAATGGAGTTGGCATAATCAAACAAAAGTGGTTGATCGAGCATCGCAAGTTCGTTTTCCAAAAGATTAGAGAAGCCTATAATTCCATTCAAGGGGGTTCGTATTTCATGACTTATATTGGAAAGAAAAGCGTTTTTTTGATAATTGGCCTCTTCTGCGTTGGATAGGGCCTCTTGCAATTCGTGGTCAATGCGTTCGCGATCAGTGAGCTCTTTTTGTAAATCAGAGGCTCTTTCTTGAGCTAGAATATCAAAATTATTAAATGATTCTTGCATTTGTGCCTGAGCTTCTGAAGTGTTTTTTTCGATGAGTTCAATTTTGTTCAGTAATGCCTTCTTATATTTCAGGTAGTTTACCAACATCCAAACAAAAAGTAATATCATTAGGCCTGATATTAACCCAAAAATGACTATTGCTGTATAATTCAATTGTTTAGGTGGCTGTTCATCAATATTTTTAGTGGAGAGAAGGTTAGTAATTTCAGACTTTTGATGGCTAAAGGCGATCACGGCCTTCTCGAACTGATCAAAATCCGTGTATGCTTTTTGAAAATATAAGTATGCAGAATCTTCATTGATAGTAGTATAATACAACCCCAGAAATGAGTGGGCCAATGAACGTTTGTGAGGTGATAGATGCTCAATGTTGGTATTTTTAAGTGCTTCTGTCGAGTGCTTTAAGTCAATTGATGATGGCGCAATCATCAAGGTTAAAACATTGATTTTCAAAATTTGATAGAAATAGTTAGGTAAGGTGCTGTTTGTTAAAGTTGTTAGTTCACTCAATTTGGCGAGCGCTTTGCTGTTTTCATTTTTGTTGAATAGCATTTTTATTTTTTCGACTTCTGCATTAAAAAATACATCAGGCGCACTATTTTCCGGTGATGCGTTTTGAAGGGCAATTTCAAACAAAGCAGCCTTATCATCAAGTTTTTGATGGTTGTATATCCTGATGATTTCGGTGAAAATACGGGTGGAAATATTGTCGTTTCCCAATCCTTCATTTATTTTGGCCATGTCTTTCCACAAGGACAATGCCTTTTCGCTTTGACCCATCTCCTCAAGTAAAACGGAATACAACTCAAGAAATCGAGCCCTTTCTTGTGGTAGGGCATTGTTAATTAGTTGGTTGTACTGGGATTGAAGGTTTTGAATCGCGAGTGATTTGCGCCCTATTTGAAACAGTAAAAAATTGGTTTGCAACGGATTGAGGTCTTGATCTGTTGTGCTTTCCTCAAAAACCGCTTGTAGCAATGAGTCAATGGTTTCAATTTGATAGAGATGAGTTAGATTTAAAATTCGCTCAGCTTCATTGCTTGGTTTGGGATTGTCGGCCAATATATGATGGATAGTGCCGATGGAAGTAAAAAGAAAAAATATTACAACCTTAACTGATCGCTGGTTTAACATGAGGCTCACTTGGTTTTGTTCCTACAAAAATAACCTCTTTAGTGTTTAAAGCATATTTTTCAATGGCTTTATCTTTAGGAGCCAGGTCATTTATACCCAATTGATCTATTATAAAACCAGTTTTCATGAGTTTAGCAGCATAATCTTTTCCATATAGGCGAACATGATCAAACTGTCCAAAATGTGTTTCTCTATCTTTGGGTTTAATAATGGCCTCATTTTCATACGTCTTTTCGAGAAGCGGCGACCAAGGAACCTGAAGAATGGCCTTACCCTCCGGCTTTACAACCCTGAAAATTTCGCGCATGGCTCGATCGTCGTCCGCAATATGCTCCAAAACATGGTTACATATGAGGAGGTCAAACATGTGATCATCAAATTCAAGTGCTGTTAAATCAATAAGTTGAATGTTGTTGTCATAATAAAAGCCTTCGTGGTATTTTACGCCCATTATGTAAGTGTTTCCATCTAACTGTTGGTTTTTTTGAAGAAAACCAACGAGTGCCGGCTCGGGTGCAATATGCAAAATCTTTTTGGCCGGAAGAAGTTGAAGTTGAGGTGCTTGCAAGGCCAAATATACAAGCCGATCGCGGTCGTTGGAGGCGCAACCCGGACAAATAATGTTTTTTCGTCTGCCGGCACCGATGATTTGCATTTGGTCAATCACAGGCAAGTCGAAACCGCCATCGAAAAATTTAGCATAACCTTGTTGACAGATTGGGCAATAAAAAGCGTTGCCGCGGTACGCAATGCCCCGTACGAAAAGTATTATTTTTTTCAGTTGATAGCCTGCCCAACGCGGAAGTTGTTGCTTTAATACAGATTTAACGGCGTTCATTTGGCGGAGGTTTTTGTTAGTTTACAGTAAACGACTTTCGTAAATTAAAGGTAGGGGCGTGGAGGTGTAAAATATATGTACCTGATTTGTAATTGTTTATGTTGTAATTTAAATAGTTACTTCCAACATCAAAATGCAGTTGATCATTCTTTTCGATGAGCTTACCCGTTGCATCGAACACATAAATAACAGCTTGCGTGGGTTGGGCCAGATTCATGTCAATATAAAGCGTTTTTGAGCTCGGTACCGGAAAAATTTTTAAAAAATTACCGTTATTTGGAGTTTCTTCGACCGAGGCATAGGGATCTTGTGATTCAAAAGCACCAATATCGAAACCGGCATTGTGCGGACGAGGGCGGTTGAGGAGATCGAAAGTAACTTTATTTAAACCGGCGTTGAAGCCGCTGTTTACTGCTGAGGCTCCGGGTTTGAGATCATAATTATCGCCAAGATAATTAATAAAGCCAACATTTTCAGGATGTTCAGTGAAAATATTGTTTTTTATGAATGGAGAAACCTGGCTGCCATTGTTGTCGAAATAAGCTGAATTTCCCGCAACAGCAAATGAACCGGGATTGCTGACAATATTATTGAACAAGAGGTCGCTGCTGGTATTTTGATTTAAAAAACGGATGCCGGTTGATTTGGGTGAAATGATTGTATTGTGCATAATTTTTAAGGTAGCCGGTGCATTATCAGGTGCATTGCCAATAAAAATCCCATGCCGAAAAGCATTTTCATTCGTTGGTTGAAATGTTCTTCCTTGCCTCACAATCAGGTTGTTGTAAATTTTCATCTCACCAAAACCTAAAATATCAATGCCATCACCTTTGCCATCAAAAATGCTGTTGTTGTAGCAGTCGCAATTTGATCCACCACCAATTAAAATTCCTGACATTTGATTTGGCATTTCTTTTTGCGAATCGAAACGAACGATATTGTCGAAAATATGACAGTCAATTGAGGCAGAGCTCACCTGAATGCCATCCCAACCTGATCTTTCGATGATATTGTTGTGGATGCTGACATGGTAAATTAAATGGGGCAAAACAGTGGTATCGCATCCGGGGAGGTATTGGCCGGTGTATTTTGAGCTGCCCACGTACATTCCTTCATCGGGAATATCGTGCACATAACAATGATGGATATGAAGGTTGTACATGGTAAACTTATCTCGCGTGGCCAAAAAACTGCAAGTGGGATCGGTTTTGGCATATATACCGCCAATTTTGGTGTTGGTGATTTCGACATAAGCCAGTTCTACATCAGTGCTACGATCATCAATCGTAATTCCCGCTCCTTGAAGTACTTGTGTAATTTTAATACCATAAGGTGTTGTGGGGTGTCCGTTTCCTAAAAGTTTAATATGGCTACATTCAGAGAATTTTATGCCATAATAATGATTGGTGCTTATGACTGAAGCTCCTCCCTTGTTGATGATAATAACCGGCTGATTGGATGTGCCTTGGATATTTTTCAAGAGTAAAAATGACCGATTTCCGGGCAAAAGCTTTAAGGTATCGCCCGGCTGAATGGTGTCGCCGTCAATTTGGTTGAGTGAAAGCGGAATATTTAACACAGACTTATTTTGACTTTTTGCCGGCAAAAAGCCTAACATTAAACCAAAAATGAATAAAAAAAAAGTCTGTTTCATAGGAATTCAATTACACCCCTCGCTTGGCTCTCTCCCAGTTAACGGATTGATTTCCTTTATAATACCTTCTCATTCCCATCAGTACGGCAAGATTCATGATCATAAAATAATAAGGAACAAAGAGGGCTTTGATTTTGATGGCTTTGTTTTCGAGATACCAGCCCAAAAGGGCCAAAATATAAAACAGTATCTGACCATAAAACAACCAAACATAAAGGCTAGAGAAGTTAGTGTAACCCAAGTTTATAAAAAGTAAAAAGTTAATTATCAGCAAGATAGGTAATGAAAGTGGAGCTATTGTCCAGCGCAAAACGCGATGTGAAATGTATTGAAAACTCAAGATGCCGTACTTGAAAATATTGAGCAAAGGCTTGAGCCTGAGGATGGATTGAATGCCGCCTGCGGCTATACGAACTTTCCTTTTTAGCTCTTCTTTTACGTTTGCCGACGAGGTTTCAATGGCGTAAGCCTCCGGGTCGTATTGTATGGTGTACCCTTTCATAGCCACACGCAGCGAGATGATAAAATCATCTAATAAGGTGTCTTTTTCAACTTCTTGAAACAATTCGGTGCGTATAGCAAAAAGTTCACCGGCGGCGCCTACAACTGAATACAGTTCGGCATCCCACTTTTTGAGTTTTGATTCATATTTCCAATAAATACCTTCAGTTCCTGCTGCGGCATCTTTTTCTTTGTTGTAGATGCGTTTTTCGCCCGAAACACAACCTACTTTAGGATCGGCAAACAAATTCACAATACGTTGAATACTTTCTTTTCCCAGCATGGTGTTCCCGTCCGAAAAAATGACAATCGGTGAGGTAACAAATTGCATTCCGCGATTCATAGCACCAATTTTACCACCGCGCACTGGTGTATGATACACGCTAATGGCTTCATTTTGGTACTTTTGAAGTATTTCTGGTGTACCATCATCCGAACCATCGGTTACCCAAACCTGTTTGATTTTGTTGGCCGGATAGTGCATTTCAAAACTGTTTTTTACTTTGGCATCCACATAATCTTTTTCGTTGTAGGCGGCAACAAAAAGTGTGACCTCTGGTTCATAATCCTCTATTAATGTGCGTTTTGACGAACCTAAAAGGCGTTTAATTTTCACCATGAAGTAAAGCACAATCCCATAGCCAAGATAGGCGTAAAACACTACCAAGAACAAAATCCAAAAAGTAACTTTAAGTACAATCATTGCTTGATATTTAATTGGTTATCATTAATTTAGACCAGTTCACCTTTTTTTATGGCACACATGTTTAGGTCATCAATTTTATGGTATTCAAAAATGGCCATTTCGTTTAAAATCTCTTTTAGTTTTTCTTCCCCCGAGTGGATACTTTCCATAACCAACATGATTTCAGGAAATGTTTTTATAAAATTTTTCGCACCTTTAAGTACCTGACATTCCATTCCTTCCACATCAACCTTCATCAGTACTTTGCTTTTTGGATCGAGGTTCATTTTACCCATCACATCATCGAGCCTGAGCAGTTTTATTTCAATTGGAATACTTCTTTGCGCGGCTTCAGGTGTTTCAGCCGGAACCGTTGAAATGTGGGAAGCGCCAGTGTTGAGTGGATCAAAGGCAAAATTTGCCGTGGTTGACTCATCACTCAGTCCGAAATTGAAAGCTGTGGCTTTGTCTTCAAAATTGTTGAGTAAAATATTGATAGTTAATGCCTTATGGTTGCTATACACGGGTTCAAAAGCGAATGATTTTAATCCATGACCAGTCATCATAATGGTGTAAGTTCCAATGTTGGCACCTACATCAAGAAAAGTGTCATATTGATGTAAATGCTTTAAAACGAACTTTTTAACATTCCATTCGTAGGCGTAATTTCCAAATTGGAAATCGAGAGATCCTTTTCGGTGAAGAAAAAATCCAAGTTTTCCTCTAAAAATGCGCGTTTCTATGAAAGATTTTCCCGTAGCGATGTATATGATAGAGGCGATAACCAAACGTATTTGACCATATTGTAAAAAGTCGGCAAGGTATCGAATGAAAGTTTTCAGTTTGTGCATATAGTAATCAATTAGTTTGCTTGTTTGTCCCAGGTTTTAGTTAAAAAATTATAGCTTTTTAAAATTTTTGCCGGATTTCCGCCAACGATAGTGAAAGGAGGCACCGATTTGGTGACCACGCTTCCGGCTGCTACAATGGATTGTTTCCCAATGGTTACCCCAGCAGTAATCACTGCATTGGCACCAATCCATACATTATCTTCAATAATAATTTGTTTTTTTTCAACCGGTTGTAGGCTAATTGGAGTGTTAACATCTTGATAACCATGATTAAGTCCGGAAACCACAATGTTTTGCGCAAACATGATATCGTTTCCAATTTTTGCCGGGCCAATTACAACGCAGCCTAAGCCAATGCGGGTACGATCGCCGATGATGACATCACCAACGCCATTGTTGATGGTGGAAAAATCTTCGATGGTGGAATCTTTGCCTAGAACAAAATTGTTGAAGGGCAAAACGTCCATGCGTGTTCTTCTTCTGATTAACGAACCCTTTCCTTTTTTGTGCTTCAAAGGGTTGACAAACCATTTGACCCATAGCCGAGGCCTTGCCTGATTTTTTGGCATCAACAACCATAAAGCAATATGCTTTAGCTTTTGGTTGGATTTAATTTTATCACTGAGGCCCATTTTTCCTTTATTTCGGTTGTTGTAAAAGAAAAGTTATCACTTTGTAGATCTCACTCACGTTGTTGGTCCATGTGTGTCCACGAGCAAAATCTTCTCTTTCTGTTTCTTTTTCAGGACTATTTTCACTGAGTGCAATTTCAATCAACTCAACATACTCCTCTTTTGATTCGGCAAGATAGGTGTAATTTTCAAACACTTCCATTGCAACTGTTCGGGTGGCTACTGTTGGTTTGCCCATGGCAAGGTATTCGTCAATTTTTCGAGGGTAGTTGCCAATGGTCACTTCGTTGAGCTTTTGTGGGTTGAGTGCTACATCAAATGCCATGAGATAGCGTGGCAGCTCTTCCATTTTTTTGGGGCCAAGAAAATGAACATTTTCAATTTGATGCAGTTCGCTGGCTTTAAAGGCCTCATCCTCAGGGCCAACAAGAACCACTTGCCAATCGGGGCGTTGTTTTGCAATGTGCACCAGCACTTCAATGTCGAGGCGCAACGAAAACAAAGCACCAATATATCCAATGATTGGCCTTTTTATGCTATCAAACTCAGCAGGTAAGCTTTTAATCAGGCTTTTGTCGAAAAGAGAAACGTCGCAGCCTTGTCCGACATAGTAGGAGTGTTGGTTGAACTTTCGTGCATGATCGGCCAAATAAGTTGAGTTGGCTACCACCAAATCCGATTTTACCATGAGGGCTGCTTCGATACGAATTCCTTGTCTTTTCCAATAATCAACCGCGATAAGATTGTCTCGGGTGTAATAAATGTACATTTCCGGCTTCAGTAATTCTTTCAAATAAAAACCACGAAACATATCACTGTCGTTGAACAAGAAAAAATTACGAAATTGAAGCTTATCTATGGCTTTTTGAATTTCTCGGGCAAAACGCTTTCCATTTATTTTGTTCAGCCAGTCGAAAATGCTGTTGATGGGCAGTTGTCCGATAGATTCTAAAGTTGTTCGTGGAAAAAGGTTCCACATATTTTCGCTAACTTGTTCAATATCTGGTGCTTTACCTTCAATAATTTGAATTCTTTTTTGAATGAGAGGATCATTTTTTTCACGTCGGATAGTTCCTCTATCTAAAGGATAGTTGACATACAAAACCCGATTATGAAGGGCGATTTCTTGGGCAATATTGATGCAATTGCTGCCAATTCTGCTGTCCAAAGCTTGCAAGCCGATGATGATAAAGTCGCGGTTTCGAATCATTTTATGATCTATTTAATTCAAAAATAAGTATTTCTACGTAATGGTGCCATAGAGTTCAAGCACTTCATGAGCCATGTTGCGCCACGAAAATTTGGCAGACTGTTCTAAACCTTTTTCAACCAAATTGTTGCGAAGTAGTTCATCTGTCATAATTTTTTTCATGGCTTCAACAATTTCGCCTGGCTTGAAGGGGTCAACAATGAGTGCTGCATCGCCCGATACTTCGGGCATGCTCGAGGTGTTGGATGTAATTACAGGCACGCCACAACGCATGGCCTCGAGCATTGGAATACCAAAGCTCTCGCGCAACGAAGGATAGAGAAAGACTTCGGCTTGCGAATAAATGGCCGGCAAATCGGTGTTGACAACATAGCCTGTGAGGTGAATGTTGTGGATTAATTCCGGCGCACCAATTTCATTCAAAAGCGCTGAAAGGGCGTTTTTTTCATAATCAAGCATCACCAATGTTAAAGGTATATTGCTTTCTTTCAGGTATTTACTAAATGCTTGTAATACTCCTTTGGTATTTTTTTTGGGATCGGTGTTGCCTAAAAAGAAGGCGTACTTTTCTGGTAATGCGTATTTTGTTTTTACGCGAAGCCGCTCAACAGGGTCGTTAATGGGAATAAAATGTTCACTTACTCCATTATAAATTGCCACAAGACGTTGATCTTGTTCAGAAAAACCAAAAAACTGTTTGATTCTGTTGCGTTCGAATTTTGAAACTGTGATGATCTTTTTACTTTTTTTCACCACGCGAGGCACCACCATTCGGCGATACATATTTCCTGTTTTTTGGTACCAGGTGCCTCCTTTTTTTAATATGCTCACACTTTCGAGGTAGATGATGTCATGCAAAGTAACCACTAAAGGTATATCGCAAAACACAGGTGCTGTGTTACTTGTGCAATGCAAGATGTCGCATCCATATTTTTTTGCAGCCCGTGGAAGCGCGAATTGTTCCCAGCTGGGGTAAGGACCTCCGGCTAACTCAATGATGTGAAAGTTGGATGAAGGGGTAAGGCATGACTTGTCTTCATCGGGTTTAACAAATATGAAATATTCGTTGGTGGTGTCAATCGCTTGTAAATTCTTAATCAATTCAAGAGCCACCATGTCCATCCCGTGTTTCTTTACACGGAAAAGTCTTTGTCCTTCAATTCCTATTTTCATATTATTTTTTTGTCTGATGAAAAATATCTCTCTTTTTTATTTGAAACGCATTATACGTATGTTTTGTATGGATAAAATTCTTGTTTGCGCCCTTTACTTTCAGCAATGATAGGAACATAAAAATGAATCCAACGGGTAAATATAGCAATGCTTTCAATGTACGCAAGCGGTAAAATTTCAATGGGACTGATAGCGTAAGTGCTAAAAGTGTAATAACCAATGCAGTAAGCCACAATTTAAACCAGATGGCTGATGCGAAAAAAGTTGATAAAAGAGTGAGAATCACCAGCATTCCTAATAAAAGTATGCGTGGGAGCTGTAAATACTGAATGGCTTTGTTGAAATACTCGAAGTTGCCTTTATTAACAAGGGCGTGTAATGCCGGATAAAAATTGGTTCCAAAAAAGTGAATTTGTGCTGAGAGCCAACGCCGCCGTTGCTGTGAAAAAACCTTTGCGTTTTGTACCTTCTCGTCATAAACGTAGGCGTCGGGTTGATAGTCAATCACATATCCATTTTTTAACAGTCTAATTTCCAACTCTTTATCAAATCCACCCACCACTTCAACTTCTTCAATCATTTTTTTAAAGAGGTTGTACTCAAAAGCCATTGCCGAACCAATAAGAGCTGAGGATAAACCGGCAACGCGTTGACCTTTTCTGAACAATTGGTTGTTAATTTCTTCGCTGATGGCGTCCAAAATAGCAAAAGGAGTATTCAAGTTTTTTGCCACACGATGGCCTTGCACGGCAACATAATTACCTGTAAGTGAGATATTTATCTTTTCAAGAAAATCAGGTGCCATGATGTTGTCTGCATCGAGGATGCACACTGCCTCATAAGTATTTTTGTCTAAGTTTTTTAGGGCATAATTGATCGCACGTGTTTTTGTGCTTATTTCAAAATCAACATCATACACGATAATTGGGAGCTCTTCCAAGGCTTGTATTGTTTCAGGATCAAATTTATCGGCAATCACCACAATATCGAAAAGCTCGTTGGGATAGTTTTGGTTGAGGGCTTCCTTGGCCACTTCCACAATCACCTCATCTTCTCGATAACCCGGAATTAGCACTGCAAAGCGCAATTGTTTTCCACTCGTGTTTTTCTTGTAAGGTAAATCAAAAAGGGAGGCTACTGCAAAAAAACAAAGGTAGATTCCCGTACCACCAAGATAGAGTAAGAGGAAGATTTGAACGACGTTCCAAACTGTATCAAAAAGTGCTTTCTCCATTTTTATAGCATTGGGTTTTCATAAATTTCGGGATCGAAAAGATGCAAAATGTGCCAGCCTATGGCCTTATAATAGGCGTAAAAGGCTTTTAAATTACCTTTTAAAAGGTATTGCATGGCATTTTTGGGAATAGCGATAAACAGCTGATAAAACAGAGCTTTGTAGAAAAGACTTCCGGTTACATTTCTACGCATGAAAATCAATCTGTTGCGTGTGAGATAATAAATTTTAAGGGTGCTGAGCTTACCTGTTGAAATGGATTCTTTATGCAAAACATACGAATTATGCACAAAATAGATCTTGTAGCCGGCGGCTTTGATTCGTTCGCACCAGTCGGCTTCCTCATAATAAAGGAAGAAGATATACGACATCAATCCTACTTTCTTTACCACCTCCATCGGCACCAACATGGCGGCGCCATGTGCGTAGTAAGTTTCGCGGTCGCTGTTAAATTGTCCTTTGTCAACATCCCGAAACCCAATAGCAAAATTGCGCATGGTAAGGTAGTTCATTGGTGTGAAACCTGCATATTGAATGGTGTCGGGCTGAAAAAAGTATTTTATTTTAGGGCTTACCGCGCCGGCTTGCGGGTGCTTCATCAGCTTGTCAACCAGCGGTTCTAAAAAGTTGGCAGGTACTTCAATGTCATTATTGATGAGCAAAACATATTGACCGCGTGCGCGCATCAGTCCAAAATTGTTGCCTGCTGCAAAGCCATAGTTAATGGGATTTTCGACCAAAATAATATTGGGAAACCGTTCTTTGATAATGTTTGGACTTTCGGTGGGAGAGGCATTGTCAACCACAATCACCTCGAAGTTGGGATAGGTGATGTTATGCAAAGACGCAATAAGACTGCACGTAACTTCAGCTTGGTTGTAGTTTACAGTGATGATAGATACAAACGGATATTTGTCTTTTTCTGTCATTCCGCATTGCTTATTTTTGTCCTTTCAGGTGTTTTTTTATAGGTTTTTCGGTGTGCTCATGGGTTGTATGGATGAAACGTTTTGAAGCTCCTTTAACTTTTAGTAAACTCTTGAACATCAACAAAAAACCCATCGGTAAAGAAAACATCGCCATCAATGTTTTTTTGTTGTGAAACTTACGTGGCGTTGAGATCATTAGGGTTATAGTTGTAATAGCTAGTAAAACAATCCAATAGATAAATTTGATGTCTATTTTAAGGATGGAGTTTGTTTCGTTATTAAAAATCAAGCTTAAAATGGAAGCGATGATCAGCAGGCCTAAAAGTAAAATCCGAGGAGGCTGAATCATTTGGATGACCTTATCAAAGTAATCTACATTTCCATGACGTAGGAGATGCCAAAGGCCATCGAAAAAGTATTTTCTAAAAAACTCGAGCTGTGCGGCAATCCATCTTCTTCTTTGGTTTACAAAAACATCTTTTTTTGATGTTTTTTCATCATAGATGTGGGCTTCTTCCAGATATTCAATCTTATAACCTCCTTTTAAAAGGTTCATTTCTACCTCTTTATCCTCGCCCACCGAATCAACTGTTATCATTGTTCGTTTGAACAGCGCATAATCAATCCCCATTCCCGAGCCAATTAGTGCCGACGATAAACCAAGCACTCTGTGGCCTTTACGAAAGATTTTGTTGTTAATTTCCTCGCTTACAGCGTCGAGGATAGCAAAGTTGGTATTTGTATTTTTTGCCATTCGATGTCCTTGCACCGCTTGAAAACCTTGGTTGAAGGCCTCGTTAATTTTTTTCAACACATCGTGATCCATGATGTTATCGGCATCCAAAACTAAGGCTACATCGTATTCATCACCAATCACTTCCATACATTTATTCAAAGCTTTTGATTTTTTACTGATCTCAAAAGTAACCTCTACCACACGAACCGGAATTGCTCTCAAGGCCGACAGTGTTTCAGGTTTGAACGAATCAGCAATTACTATTACTTCGTAAAGATGTGAAGGATAGTCCTGTATAAGTGCATCGGCGGCAACATCAACAATTACATTGTCCTCTTTATAACCGGGGATGAGTACGGCAAATTTTCTTTGACGGTTGTCAGTTGCTTGCTTTTTGGGTTGGGGAAACAGCGAGGCCAAACCGAAAATGGCAATATAAAGCGTTGCCAAACCGAGATACACAAACAAAATCAATTGTAAAATTTCAACAAAAAGAATTAGATAGCTCATAATTTTGACATCCTTTTAGGTATAAATATTTCTTTTTGTGTGACTTAAGTTCCAGTACATGGCTTTAAAAATGGCTTTTGCCAAATCGTTTCTTCCTTTTAAAAGATAGCTCAACGCAGTTTTTGGCATTGCAATTCCCATTAAATAGGCCTGACTCAGGAGGTAATTGATGCCAAAAGTGTTGCGGCGCGCGTAAAGTAAACGTCCGCGATGCAGGTAGAACACTTGAAAAGGACTTTCTTTGACCGTTGAGATAGATTCTTTATGTAAAACCAACGAATGGCCGCAATAATAAATTTTATATCCTGCTCTTTTGATACGTTCGGCCCAATCATGCTCTTCGTAATACAAAAAGAAGACTTCTGTCATCATTCCAACTTTTTCAATAACCTTTGTAGGAACAAGCATTGCGGCACCAAAAATTGAACCTGTTTCGGAGCAATAATCATATTGTCCGGTATCTATCTCGCCAAATCCGATAGCGGTATTTCTGATGGTTAACGGACTAAGTGGCGTAAAACCAGCAAATTGAAAGGTATTTGGAGTGTGGAAAAAGTGAATTTTTGGACTCACCATTCCAACTTTATCATTGTTTTCTAAAACTTTTACCAGCGGTTCAAGAAATGATTTTTCAACTTCAGTGTCGTTGTTAATAAAAAGCATGTATTTGCCTTTTGCCAGCTTTACTGCTACATTGTTCCCGCCTGCAAAACCTAAGTTTTTTCCCGTGAGAATGAGGTTCACTTCAGGATACTGCTCTTTGATAATTTCCGGCCTGTCGTTGGGAGAGCCATTGTCAACAACAAAAATCTCAAGGTTGGGATAGGTGCACTGGCGCAAGGATGCTAGAAATTCAAGGGTTACAACACTTTGGTTGTAATTCACCGTAATGATAGAAACCAGTGGATAGGGAGCTTCTAAAGGCGAAGTTTTCGTGTCGGTTGTGGCATTGTGCGTGACATTCATTTTACGTTTTATTTTTTAACGACCAAGGCTGAAGACCATTGTTTATTAAGTAGGTATATTCGCGATCGAGCTGTTGGCTCATAAAAATGAAAGACCAACTCATGTAGATCAGAATACCTGTGGGCATCTGTCCTAAAACACCATTCCCGTAACTTGCCCCCATGATTCCGGTGAATCCTGCCATGAGGGCGGCAACAACGCCGCGCAATTCAGGTTGCTGCACCCTAAACATGATGATATAGCCTCCTTTTATAAGGATATAAGACAAGATAAAGAGATGGAGTATGAGCCCAACTAGGCCTTGTTCGGCCCAAATTTGCACATACCAACTGTCAGTAGCAATTTGTGCGAGAAAACCTTGTGGCGAAAACCGTTTGCCCCAGTCGCCGGCACTCCCAATGCCGCCCCCAAACGGCTTATTAGCAAGATAAACACCCAAAATCTGCCTGTTTTCGAGCCTTACCAAATATGATTGATCTTCTTCGGGCTTAAAGGCGGTACGCATACGTCGGATTTGTGAATTTCCTTGTCCTATATAAGTATAGGTGAAAAACGCATACACCAAAGCCAGCACAAGGGCGCCAATAAAAAACGCCTTGAAGTTTTTTCGTAATAAAATGTAGGTCGAACCACCAACCATAGGAACAATCATAGCACCACGTGTACCGGAGATCATCATTCCCCAAAGCCCAAAAACACCCATGATGATAAAAAATACCTTGTTATGGGTTCCTTTGATGTTGGTAGCAACCAATAATCCCACAACACCGGCGGCTCCCTGCGCAGCTCCAAACTGTCCGGCATCGCTAAAAAACGAAAATACACGCAACTCACCAAACAAAATGTGGGTAACAGCACCGACAGTATCCAACCAAAACTGCTCGGCAGAATCGGGTCCAAGATACAATTGCTGAAGCCCTTTCAATGTACCCAAAATGGAAAAAATCCCCCAGAGGTATAGAAAAATGTATAAAAATCGTAATCGGTTAAAAACCAGCAAAACCAAAGGGATGAGCAACAACATGTACAAAGAAATACCTCGCATGGCATAAAACCAAGCTGTGCGGCTCAATGCCTCGGGATTAAACAGTTGTAACACACTGAAAACAAACCACATCAGTGCTAAATAGACCAAATCGCGGTTGAGTTGCTCCCAATTCACTTTTTCATAAAAATAGCGAAAGAAAACCGCGATATAAGTCAACACCAAAATGCCATCAACGGATAATCCAAAGGGGACATTGCGAATGTATCGGGTAAGTCCAATGGCAATAAATCCTAAAATCACTACGGTGTAAATGCCTACGCGCGGATTACCCAGAAAGCGGTTGAAATAAATAATGGCAGGAAAAAGCGCCAAAAGTGCCATTGCAACAATGAATCCTCCTTTGGCAATAATTACTCCCAAAGCAACAGCGATAACGACCAAAAGTAGGATCATTATCGGATGTTGAAGCTTTTCCGAGCCGGTCTTATCTTTCAACGAAGAAAACATAGTTTGCATTTTGCATTAATCACTTTTTGAAAAAGTTGGTAAAACTGCTCAAATGATGGAAACCTTGCACAAATATAGCTTTTTTACTTAAGGTTATTTCTTTATTCAGATAATTATACCCGATTACGATTCCGAACAAAGTGAACAAGAAAGTAACAACGGCTACCATTTCGAGTGTTTTTATGATCGAAAAGGCATGGGCAACGCGGTAGGCATCAGCGGCGGCAAAACTGCTTACAACCAGCACCAACCAGGAGAATCCTTTGAGTAAAAATGAAAACCCAAAAACAACAATTGAATCACCTATAATATTGAAGAAAGCCATATAAACGACCTTGTAAAAATTTTTCTTAGGTAAATTAACACTGTCCAAACCAATGCCAATAAACCTATCAATGGGCAACAAAAGGCCATATATACAGAAAATTCTAAAAATATTTGCCGTTATGGTATAGTCTGATCCACCCAAAAGCGTAACAATTTCTTCGGCAAAAATGAACGAAACCAACATGATTGGCATCATGAGGTAAGTCATGCTACCCGCGTTGCGGTAAAAAACATTTCGGGCTTCATCATAGTTTTTTTCAATGCTGGCTTTTGACATTTCAGGAAATGCTGTGGCCGCAAAGCTTCGGAGAGGAATCTCAATAATTTCGGTGAGCTTAAGCGGAATGGAGTACAATGCCACACCCAGAGTTCCTAAAAAGGGACTTAAACCGATGATAAATGTATCGGAGCTTTTAAGTAAATTGCTGCCAATCAATGTTCCTGTGGTATATTTTCCGAAATCTAAAACCAATCTGTTGGTGTGCCGGTCAAACTTAAAAGTGTAGCGTATGCCATCCCAGTTGAAAGCACTCGATAGGAGGGAACTGAGCAAATTGCTGAGGAGATAGGCTACCAAAATGACATAAATACCATATCCCAACCAAAGATTAGCAAAAAGAAAGACCATGAATGTTCCAACATTCACCATTCTAAGCCACAGCATTTTATCGAACTTCATTTGAGCCTGTAGAATGGATTGGGCGTTGTTGAAAGGCAGCGTGAGGACAGAAAGAATGGGATACCATTGAAAAAACATTAAAAAACCCGAATCGCTTAGCGAATCCTTGAAATAATAATGTATCGCCATCACTAAGACCGCCAGCACAAGAGTTGAAACTAAATTAATGAAGTTGTTAGAACCAATAAGTTTTTTCTCTTGCTCATCGTTAGCGCCTGATAAGAAGCGAATGATGGCGGTTCTTGTGATACCAAAGCGCAGCATGTCGAGAAAGTTAGCTGCTGTAATAAAAAGCACCCATTCGCCAAATGTTTCTTGAGGTAACATTCGCACGAGCAATAAAAAACTCAAGAAAGCAAATACAGCAACAAGGCTATTGTTTGCCAGCGATAAGAAATTATTGCTGGAAAGGAGTTTTCGTAAAAAACCTTTCACTGTACAATTAGTTTTCTTTTACCTGTATTCTGATTCTTCCGGGTAAAGTGAGAATGTTTTTAAAACGATAGAATGCCCCATCGGTTTTCTGCATTTTCACCCCACTGATCATGTTTTCAATGGCGTAATCTTCAGCTTCGTTCAGAATGACCATTGGAGGTTCTTTGGCCAAATCATTGATGATATCCAATGCGCCTTTGTCGGCTTTGTTCCAGCTGTTAGTGGCCTTAACGATAAGCACTGAGGCATCCACCTGTTGGATAAGCTCCATAGGGAAGGCGTGGAAGATGATTGAAGGAATTTCAACAAGGATGTAGTCGTAGAGATAATTCTCTCTTCTAAGTATATTGCTATCAATCAGCTCTCTAAGGTTCTTTATCTCACTAAAGTTTTCTTTGATGGTGTAGTTATAGGCTAAATTGTAATCGTTCACCGGCTCGTCTTGATTGTTGTCAGAATAGTTAAGAACAATCACTTTTTCGCCATAAGTACGCAATTTATTTGCAATTTTTGAAGTTAAAAAAGTCTTTCCAACACCTTCTTGCGTACTGAAAAACAACACAATATGCGGCTTGGCCGAGGTGTAAACACTCCCTTGCGCAATACTACGTTTGATGTTTTGAATAATCATTTCAATCAACCTATTGCTGATGAAAACAGCATCTTTCATACGCACCCCGGAACCTACATATGGATAAGCCCCTGCCAATTTAAGGCCAATTTGCTCAGCAACTTTTTCGGGTTTCTTGAGTGAGGCATCAAAGAATTCAAGGAGGAGAATAATAAAGAGAACCAGCAAGAATCCTATCATAGCTGCTGCTACAACAAGGTATTTTGCTTTTGAAGGGTTGGCTTGAAGCGGGAAATAAGGTGGGTCAACGAGCCGAATATTGGTAGCCATTTGCAGATTTTGTTGCCGCATTTTAGCCAGGTTTAAGCTCCTAAGTAGCTCAAGATATGTTTGTTCGGCGATGGTCATCTCGCGTTCAATACGTTTGAGCATGGCGCCTAAAGGTGCAAAACGTTGGTATGTTTTTACGAAATCAAGTTTCCTTCTTGCCAGCACAACCAAACTTGCTTTGGCTTCCTCATACGATAGGGCATTTTTCAGCCACTCATCCAAAATTCGGGCAATGGGTATGCCTTGGGTGGAATGGCTGTAGAGGTAGAGTTGATCAACGTAGAGTTTTATTTCATCGCGCAAATGGTCCGCGCGGTGACGGAGCAGTGAAATTTCGTTGCCAATGCGCTTGTCATAGTCCTCAGCCAGCTCATTGATGAGGATTTTCTCGGTAACCTCTGCATATTCCTTTCGCCTTTGGTTCACAACATCACTCTTGAGATAAATACTATCCCGACGGGTGAGTTTTGTTTCTAACTCCCGAAGTGCAGCCGACGACTGGGCCATTCTCACTTGCTCATTTTGGTAGTAAAGATCAAGGTCTTCCTTTTGAGCCGCGATATATTTTGTTTGCTCTTGGTAGTTAATGATATTGTTTCTGCGATTGAAGATGAGCAACTTATCTTCTGATGACTTTAGAATTCGATCTGCTGAATCCACTTGTCTTCTAAAGTAGTCCACAACCATGTCGGTTTGGCTTTCTTTTAAAAGTTTATAGTTTTTAACAAAAACGTGGGCAATGATTTTTAAAGTTTGTTGGCAAATTCCCGGATCATCTGACAGATAAACCAAACGAACCAAATCGGAATTGTTGATGCGGTAAATTTGGAGTGTCTTAATGGATCTGATGCTGTAATGCTTGTTGGTACCATAATGCAGCAACCCATACACAAAATTGGTGTCGCTAGAATTATAGTAATTGGTAATATTTTGGATGGTTTTGCTGAAGTCATCTTGCGAAATACCACGGGGAATGATAGGGTCTTTCTCTAGGTTTTCAACAAATGAGTTGTTTTCATAACCCGAAGCTATAATTTCAGTAGCCTCATATGCAGGCCTATTGATCGGGCTATTGAGAAACTCCATTGAATTTTCTGTCATATAGTCAGAATATGAAGTGTCGTAGCTGGCATCTTCAATTGTCGTGAGGTCGGTATCGTTTCCTGAAAAGGTGTTGTTCGCCGGCATATCAACCATAGTAGTTCCAATCACAACTTTTTGCCCGGCTCTAAGTTGTTGTGAACCAAGATCGTTAATTTCACGGAGTTTGTTCATGCTTACACCATATTTTTTGGCAATGGTCAATAAGGTTTCTCCGGCTCTTACAGTGTGATAAGTGGATTGCTGTTGTTGCTGTACAGGAACATTATATTGTTGATTTGAAGTATTTTGCGTGGAGTTATTGTAAATCGGCTCGTCTTTTGAAAGCCCGGTGGCTGGTTGATAGTCATTGCTCACTGATGAGTTATAAGCTTCGGGAACATCGCCACGTTGGGTGCGATTTTGGATTTCTTTTTCAAGATTTTGCAGCTCTCTTTCTAATGATCTGATTTGCTCTTCTTTTTCTCTTTGAACGCCGGCTTTGCCATACTTTACAACAAGGTCTTTAACTTTTTTAGGAATAAATTTCCTTAATTCATCCAAATTTTCATTTGAGATGTACTGTGCATTGTACTCTTGCAAGGATAGATTTTGTGCCAAAAGCATAATGGCTGTTTCAACAATGGTTTGACGCGAATTGATGAGGTTAATTAAATTATCGTATTGAGCACTCACACTAAAAAAGTCGGTGGGATGTTGGGCAGTTGACTCAATGGAGTATCCGGTAGTGATACCGGTATAAATTACTGCTTCCGATTCGTAGATTTTATCCTGGTTTCGTGTAAAATAAAACACAACAATGGCCAGTAAAATCGGAATGGCAATCAACAAAATTAAATTATTGCGTATGATGCGTATAAATTGAGCTATGTCCATAATGAGGTTGTTTTCCTGTTTTATCTTAAAACATTGATCAGATTGAAATTGATCCCGGTTAGGATTTCGAGTATCCTATAGTTTTTGCTGAACTCAGCTATGGCTTGTTGGTACTCGATGGCCCCACGGGTTTGAATCTCTTTCAAACGGGTGTACTCGGCTGTTCCAATTTCACCGTTAAGAAACTGGTTTGAAGCCATTTGCATTTGTATTTCTGTAAATCGTTGGTAGTCGTTATAAATACGAATGTAGTTTTGCCATTGTATCATCATATCGTAAGCTGTAATGACCTGCTGCACAACGAACTGACGGTTGATTTCGCGTTGAACAAAAGACAGTTCTTGCCATTTTTTTTGCTTTGCGATACGGTTTCTTCGGTCAACAATGGACGCTAAAGGGAAACGAATATAAAAACCCACGGCAAAGTTGTCGCGGATAGAATTGAGGTCAATGCGAAAGGTGTTGGGATTGGCTATTGCCGATGTTTGGGTGTCGTGAAAGTTCCACACTCCCCAGTTCCAATCGAGGTTAAAGCTGAAATGCTCCATCCAATAACGTTCTTGCGTGAGCTGTTCGTAGTAGTAATAATCGGCTTTTACCTCTTCATATCTAACAGAAGGTGAATTGGCTACGGCAGAATCAATCAAAACTCTAATGTTGGGAAGCCTTTTGGTTATATCATCCGTTAGCGGGTTGAAAATTTTTGATTCATCGTTTGAATAAATCTGTCCTGAAACCTTTACGGAAAAAATAAGTCCCAAAAAAAGAATAACTAAATGTATGGTTCGTATCCTCATTATACTGTATGTGTTTTTTGTTTTTTTCTCTTCAGCAAAAAACAACCCGCAAAATAAGCAGATTTTTTCTGTTGTGGCATCAATTGATAATTATTTTCAAACACCGTTATTAACAATCATTAAACATTTTCTTTTTGAAAAACAGCTGGTATAGTCCTCAATATCAGTTTTATATCACCCCAAAAGGAGTAAGTACGGGCATATTGGTTGTCTAATGCCTTTCTTTCCTCCTCTGACATGGTGCCTTTTTTACCTCGTTTTTCTACCTGCCAAAGACCTGTGATGCCTGCTGGGCCCATAAATCTTTCGCTCCAGTCATCGGAAGTAAGCATTTCAGCTTCGTAAAGCGGCAGTGGCCTATTGCCAACTATAGACATATCACCTTTAAGCACGTTGAGCAACTGTGGAAGCTCATCAATGCTGGTGTTACGAATAAATTTTCCCACTTTGGTAACACGTGGGTCGTCTTTAATTTTAATAAATGTTGCGCTTCCTTTCCTTTTTTTGAGTTCAGTGTACCAATATTCACATATTTTTTCACCTTCTCTGTATAAGGCTTGTGAGCATAATTCACTTTCGGGAAGTTGCGCACATCTGGGGCATTTTTCAATTAGAGCGGCTTCTTTATCACTATCACCAGCATCGTATTGGTTCAAATGTTTCAAGCTGCTTAAAGCACTATCGGCGCCCACACGCATAGACCGCAGTTTGTAAAAGTCGAAAATGCGATAGGCTGTTCCCACTCTTTTTGAGGTATAGTAAACCTTACCCTTCGATTCCATTCGGATGGCAATGATAACAACCAACAAAACAGGTGAAAGGATCAAAAGCGCCACAGACGAAACGACAACATCGAACAGTCTTTTGTTCCACGGAATATTGTATTCCCGCTTTGGACTTGGGATGTTTTCTTTTTTGTCTCCGTAAAATTTTGTGAGATTGATGAGGGTTTCTAATCTGAAATGCAGGTCTTCGGCTTGAAAACTTCTTTCATAAAAATCACTTACACGAAGGCTGAAGGCTTCTTCTTTAAGCTTTGGATTCGGATTTTCTGAGACTATAATAAAAGGTGTGGTTACGTGAATAAGCTGTTTCTTAAAGAGTTTGAAAATCTCTAATGCGTTCATCCCGGGCAAATAAAGATCGCAAACAATAGCGTCAACAGTATTTTGATGTAGAAATTGTATGGCAGCCAAGCTGTTCTCAACCATAGTGAATTGAAACATAGTGGGTTGACCTGAAAGAATGGTTTCATAAACCGGATTTCCTCCTATGTATAAAATGCTATAAACACCTTTTGGTTGATTCATACAGTTTTTTTTTAGGTCTATTTTCTTGCTAACAACAATTCAATGCGGATGGCAAGTTCTTCGGGGTTAAAGGGTTTGACCAAATAATCGTTGGCACCTAATTTTAAGAATTTAACTTTTTCTTGACTGCTTTCAATGCCCGACAACATAATCAAGGGTATTTCTTTAAAAAAGCCACTTGACCTGATGTTTTTAATAAAATCGTACCCATTCATATTTGGCATTTGAATATCAGCAACAATCAAATCGGGGATGTTGCCTTGCTCGAGCCATTGCACGCCTTCCATGCCGTCGTTTTTTGTGATCACTTCATAAATTTTACTCAAGAAGTTTTCTAACAGCATCCTAATGCTTAGCTCATCATCAATAACCAATATTTTTTTCTTCATAATTTGATAAGTTTCATTATGTAAGTGCAATTCGTATCGAAAGATTTCAGCCGTAAAAAATTAGCTTCTTTTCTTTCTTTAATCAGCAAATTTAAGTAAATCTACCACTAAATGATGCAATTTTTTTAAATAATTATTTGAGCATAGGCGTTTTAATCAAAAAAGGTGCTTGTTAGGCTTAATGCCTTGTTTTATTGCTACCAACGCAATCGAAAATGATATTTCAACTTTTACCGGATAATCACTTGTAAATAAACAACTTTCTCAGAACTAACCGTTAAATTTAAGGGGTAAATTTGCTTCAAATGGTTATGAGACAACGATTACATGCGGATTGAATTATGCCATATAACGATTGCATTCTTATGTGGTCGCAAGTGGGTAAAATAACTTTTTTGTCTATAATTTGGAAAAACATTCCCTAAACGAATCAATCGAAATAGTGGTTCATGCTTATGCCTGTCTGTATTTCAATGATGAATTTGCCGGTGATAGCCATCCACAATTTAAGTGTATTTTTGCAGGCTTTATTGATTTACTGTTTAACGCTAAACCCTTTTTTACCAACGAACTCAAACTGCAATGAGAGATTTAACAAGCGGAAATGAAGCGCGGCTCATTTTTCGTTTTACTTTACCCATGTTGATTGGGAATGTTTTTCAACAGCTTTATAATGTGGTGGATAGCGTAATTATTGGCCGCTACCTTGGAAATGAAGCACTTGCTGCTGTTGGAGCCAGTTTTCCATTGATTTTTACATTAATTTCTCTTATCATTGGTTTAGCTACCGGTGGAACAATAATTATTTCGCAGTATTACGGTGCCAAACAACTCGACAATGTGAAGCGCGCCATTGACACCATGTATATTGTAATGTTTACGGCATCAGTGTTGTTAACCATCATTGGTATTTTTACCAGCACTTCTATTTTTAGGTTGATAGACCTTCCAGAAGAGGTGATACCAGAGGCAGTAGCTTATTTTAATATTTACGCTACAGGATTTATTTTCTTTTTTGGATTTCAAGGAACTACCTCTATTTTAAGAGGATTGGGCGATTCAAAAACACCGTTATATTTTCTCATCATTTCAACTATCGTTAATGTTTTTCTTGATTTGTTGTTCGTTATCGTCTTTAAATGGGGAGTTGAAGGGGTTGCCTTTGCAACTATTATTTCGCAAGCAGGCGCCTTCCTTACTTTAGTTTTATTTTTAAATAAGCGCGATAATTTATTGATATTTAGGCCTTTAAAAATGAAATTTGACCTCGACATTTTTTACAAAAGCGTGCGCATTGGTTTGCCCACCGGCCTGCAACAAACATTTGTGGCCGTTGGAATGCTGGCCTTGTATAAGGTCGTCAATATGTTTGGCACAAGTGTAATTGCAGCTTATGCCGTGGCCATGCGTATTGATTCGTTTGCCAGCTTGCCTGCCATGAACTTTTCCGCGGCTTTGTCTGCTTTTGTAGGTCAAAACATCGGTGCCGGAAAGTTAGATCGTGTTGCAAAAGGCTTGAAAGCCACTTTATGGATGACAGCTCTCATTTCTATAGGAGTTTCAATCATCGCTTTTTTGTTTGCAACACCCATAATGAAGCTTTTTACTACCGATTTGGATGTGGTGGTTGCAGGTAGGGAATACCTCTTGATTGTGAGCGGGTTCTACATCATTTTTTCAACAATGTTTGTTTATAATGGTGTTTTGCGCGGCGCCGGCGACACAGTAATTCCAATGTTTGTAACCTTATTTTCACTTTGGATTGTTAGGATTCCACTTTCGTGGTATTTGTCCACTATTTTTGGCTCAGCAGGAATATGGTGGGGTATCCCCATCGCATGGGCTTTTGGAGCGTTTTTAGCCTTCATTTATTACCGCACCGGCAAATGGAAAACCAAAAATGTGATTCAAAAAAGAACACCAAAGGCAAAGTCTGCATAAGCTTTCTTATTTTTACCACAAATTTGAAAATTAAATTCATGAAAAAAATCCCACTATTTATGATGGTAGCTACCATGATGGTTGCTTGCAATCCGCCTCAAAAGCCGATTCAGTACCCTGTTACGGCTCAATCAGACCAAAAAGACACCTACTTTGGAACGGAAATTTCCGACCCATACCGATGGTTAGAAGATGACAACTCGAAAGAAACAGCCGAATGGGTAGCGGCCCAAAATACTGTAACTGCGGAGTATCTCAACACTATTCCTTTCAGGGCACCGCTAAGGCAGCGTTTGGAAACCATTTGGAATTACCCTAAAATTGGTGTTCCATTTAAAAAAGGTGGAAGGTACTATTATTTCAAAAATGATGGACTTCAAAACCAAAGTGTGCTGTATGTTCAAGAAAGTTTAGAGGATTCAGCGCGCGTGATGCTCGACCCCAACACCTTGTCCGAAGACGGAACTATCGCTTTGGGCGGCATCAGTCCATCCCCCGACGGGAAATATTTTGCTTATTCCATCAGTCGGGGAGGAAGCGACTGGAACGAAATTGGGATAATGGATATTGAAAGTGGCGAAATGCTAAGTGACATCATCAAATGGGTAAAGTTTTCCGGCATTTCTTGGTATAAGGACGGGTTTTATTACAGCTGCTATGATGCTCCCGCCCAAGGACAGGCACTTTCGGGTAGTAACGAGTTTCACAAAGTGAAATACCATCAATTGGGAAAGCCTCAAGCTGACGATGTGATTGTGTTTGACGACAAAACCAATCCCAAAAGAAATTTCTACGCAAGTGTAACCGATGATGAAGAATATCTAATCATCGGCGAAAGCCAATCAACCAGTGGCAATGCTTTGTATGCAAAAAAACTTACCGATCCGAAGAGTAGTTTTGTAAAAATAGCTGAAGGCTACGATTACAATTACAGTGTGGTGGACCATATCAACGGCAAGCTTTTGGTAACAACAACCAAAAGTGCCCCTATGAAGCAAGTTGTACTCATTGATCCGGCAATGCCCGCTGAAGAAAACTGGAAAATTGTGATTCCTGAAGCAGAGCAAGTGCTAGAAAGTGTTGCTCTTGTTGGCGATTATATTTATTGCGAATATCTCGAAGATGCCAACAACAAAGCCTATTTCTTCGATTTTGAAGGCAATAAAGTCAAACAGCTGGAGCTTCCAACCCTGGGAACAATTGGTGGCTTCAGCGGCGAAAAGGGCGAATCTGTTGCTTTTTATGGTTTCACTTCGTTTACCTTCCCATCGAGTGTGTATAAATATGATGTAAACACGCATATTTCAGAGGTTTATGCAACCAGTGCCGTGGATTTCAATCCAAATGATTTTGTCACAGAACAAATGTTTTTTGAAAGCAAAGACGGCACAAAAGTGCCCATGTTTTTGGTGTATAAGAAAGGTATCCAACGCGATGGAAAAAATCCGGTTTTGCTCTATGGCTATGGTGGTTTTGATATTTCCATCACTCCATCATTCAGCGTGGCACGCTTGCCTTTCTTAGAACAAGGCGGCATTTACGCTTCAGTCAATTTAAGAGGAGGCGGTGAATATGGGAAAAAATGGCACGAAGCCGGCCAAAAGCTAAACAAACAAAATGTTTTTGACGATTTTATTGGTGCAGCAGAGTACTTAATCGCTGAAAAATATACCAATTCCAGTAAAATTGCCATCATGGGTGGTTCAAATGGAGGTTTACTTGTGGGAGCGTGCATGACGCAACGTCCTGATCTTTTTAAAGTAGCTATTCCTATTGTTGGTGTTCTAGATATGCTTCGTTATCAATATTTTACAATTGGTTGGGCTTGGGCCGGCGATTACGGTCGTAGTGATGACAGCGAAGAAATGTTCCGTTATTTACTTGCTTATTCTCCATTGCATAACGTGAAGGAGGGTGTTGAATATCCGGCAACACTGGCTATCACTGCTGATCATGATGACCGTGTTGTTCCTGCGCATACTTTTAAGTTTATGTCGGAGTTGCAAGCTAAACATAAAGGAAAAAACCCGGTAATTGTAAGGGTTGAAACACAAGCTGGACATGGTGCCGGGAAGCCTACTTCCAAATTGATTGAGGAAAGCGCCGATATGTACAGCTTTATCATGCACAATTTGGGCATGAAACCTAAATTTTGATTTAGATACCTCATTATCATCTTGTTTTTGAATAAATAATCGCCCCGTTTAACTTTTCAAAGTGGAGGAAAAGTTAAACGGGGCGATTGCTTTGATAAGCTGTTGCAGAAGTAAGCAGGTTTTAATTTTTTAAAATAGATTTGGTTTGATAATCAGAGGCCGCAAGCAAAAAGGTTTGAGCAATTGAAATCGCCAAACTATCAGAATAGTCCACCCACTCCGGATGCCATTGAACGGCCAATAAGAAAGGAGAAGAAGTGGATTTTCGGTATTCAATGGCTTCAATAAGGCTGTCGTTGCTGTAAGCAATAGCTTTTAGCGAAGTTGCCAAAATTTCGATGCCTTGATGGTGGTTGCTCGCTACTTCAAATGTCTTTTCGGTATCAGTTTGGTTGATGAAACTACCACTTTTGATCCCAACCGTATGGGTGGCCCAATCTTCATCACCAATACGATGGATATCAACACTACCTTTGTCGGTGGGCAAATCAATAAACAATGTTCCACCTTCTAATACGTTGATGAGTTGCAAGCCTCGACAGATTCCCACAATGGGCAGCTGCAGTGCTTTGGCTTCAGCATAGGCATGTCTTTCGTAGGCATCGCGGTCGTTGTCAATAGTGCCACAACGCAGGCTATCACCAGCTTTACCATAGATTTCGGGATTAATATCGGCGCCTCCGGTGAATAAAATTGCATGACAGAACTTCAGTGTATCAGTGATTTGTTGAGGAGACAAGCTCGAAAGCACAACGGTTTTGAAAGGGATGCCGGTTGCAGCCAACCAATCGGTGTATTTGTGTTCACAGCTTCTTTCTTTGGTGATAGCAATGGTGAGGCTGCTTTTTTCCTTACTTTCTACGCATGACGATACAGGCAGAAGGATGCTAAGGACAAAGAAATAGAAAAGAGTATTTTTCACGTCGTTCAATTTAAACAAGTTTATTTTATGTCGCCGAGTATCACCGGCAGCCCATCGCCTTTGTTTCCAATAATTACCACTTTGGTGTTGGGCGATTCTGCAAGTCTAAGGGTAGCTTCAATACCTTTTTCGCGCAAAATTTTATCGTTGATACTGGCACTCAAAATGATATTTGCAGCAGCCTTTCCTTCAGCATCAATACGTTGCCTTTCAGCTTCTTGAAGTGCTTTCTCGAGTTTAAATTCATACTCGAGTGCTTCCTGTTCTTGTTTGAGCTTGCTCTCGATGGCAGTTTTAATGGTGGGTGGCAGGGTAATCGAGCGAATAAGTACTTGATTCAGTTGAATAAACTTTTCATCGAGGATTTTTTTTGTTTCTTCAAAAATCTCATCTTGAATAGCATCTCTTTTCGTAGAATAAATTTGCTCAGGAGTATAACGCCCAACAACACTGCGTGCCGACGATCGCATGGAGGGGACAATTACACGTTGTAGGTATTCGGTGCCAATTTCACCATGCAATTTAGGAAGATGCTCAAATTGTGGTTGGTACCACACCGAAAAATCAACAATTATCTCTAACCCGTTGGAAGAGAGTACATTCATTTCCTCCGCAACCTCTTGTTGACGGGTTTCATAGATATAGATGGTGTTCCAGGGTGCTTTAAGCTGAAACCCTTCACCATATGATTTATCCATTTGAAGTCCTCCGCCGAAAAGTTTAAACATCACACCGGCGTGGCCAGCCGGAATAGTAACAGCCATGCTGGTCCAAAAAACAATCACCGCTACCGCCAATCCGACAATGATTAGTATTTTGTAAAGACTGAACTGCTGAAGCGAATTTGGGTTCTGGTGGGGCAGTTGTATCATAATAGTTTTATTAAATAATTAAAGTGATTGTAAATCAATGAGTAATAACTTTTTCTGAAAGTCGTTTTCTTCCAACACGACAACAATTTTGGTTCCATCGTCAGACCAATCGGGCTGGCTAAGTGGTCGCTCGCTTTTAAAAACAACCTCTTTCAGTGTGCCATCCACGTGCAAGATAAACAAATAATGGTAAAAAGCAGTACGACCAACGCAAATAAACTTGGTGGACGAGGCTCCCCAGTTGGCATCTTTCAGTTGTACAGTGTCGGATTGAATGGTAGTGATAAAACTGGCATCCCATCGTTTTATCTCCAAATGTGAAGTTTTATAATCTTCATTATTAATGTTATAGATGATAAAATCGGATTTTGGCGACCAGTCGGGATTGCTGACTCCTTTCTGATTGCCAAAGTGCGTGTTCAGGTTGTCGTATTTTCGGTCGTAAGTGAAAAGTGTAGGGTAGAGGCTGTTTTCATTTTTGCCGATGAAGCAAAGCAAATTTCCTGTTGTGTTCAGGCTTGGAGAGCCAATAAAATAAGCCCGTTTGTTGATGGCTTTGGCAGCTGTTGCTTTGCCGTTGCTTGCAATCCAATAGGCTAAACCGTCGCTGTTGACGGCAAGTATTTGTTGGTTTCTTCTGTGAATGGTGAAATCTGTAAAAGCAGAAGAATCGGAGCATAAAGATTCTATTTGATTGTCTTTTAAATAGATGCTGAAAATACCTTGTTTGTTCTCTCGGTTGGAAACGAAAATAATTTGCTGTCCATCGGATGTGAATTTTGGTTTGCTGTCATTCCATCCTCCATCGGTTAATGGAACCACCGTATATTGCGATTGCCATTGGCTATGCACTTTGCCAAATGAATTTAATAGGCATAGAAATATAAGAAAGGTTTTAACAATTGAATCACCTCGTGTTTTCACGCTAAAGTTTTCTGTTGGAGAAAAGCCAAGGCAACAATTCTTTTTCCTGAAAAACATAGTCCCAAGCATTGTGATTTACCTCCGGATAAATGGTAAGACGTGGCTCGGCTCCATTGTTTTTGAGGCTTTCAACCATATTGACGGACAACTCAACCGGTACCACAGCGTCCTCTTTGCCATGAAACACCCAAAGCGGAACTTTTTTTGCGAAGCTACTCGTTGTCTCAGGATCGCCACCTCCACAAATGGGAAAGGCTGCCGCAAAAACATCAGGTCTTCTGTGCAGTAATTCAAAAGTTCCCATTCCACCCATCGAAAGACCTCCCATATAAATGCGGTTTTGTTCCACCCATTTCTGTAGGAGTAGTTGGTCGAGATAGGACAGAAGTAAAGTCATGGCTTTGGTGGGTTCAAGCCGGGGTTGAAAGAAAAAACTACGTTTTCCTTGTGCATCAGTCGTTGTTTTGATGCGGGCCCAATAGTCGTTTTCGTTGCATTGCGGAAAGATAACCACTGCAGGAAATTGCTCTCTGTGGATTGAATCGGCAAAAAAACTTGCCCCATGAACCAACTGCTTAGCGTTATCATGGCCTCTTTCGCCAGCGCCATGCAAGAAAAGGACCAGCGGATAAGCTGTCTCTTGATCAAAGTTTTTTGGATACATCACCCTGAGCAACAACGTATCCTCCCCGCTAATGAATAGCTCTTTTTTATACTCTTGCCCTTGAACAGTGCTGAAGAGCAATACGGCAAATACTGTAAAGGCAATAAAAAACGATTTCTTTTTCATGGATTATACTTAAAAAACAAAAGTAAGCTTTGCAGTTTATTTCAACAACTTTTTGACAGTAAAATCTAAAATGTAGATGTGCTAACGAAAGTAT
>JAEWWJ010000053.1 GCA_023396415.1 Bacteroidota bacterium | reverse complement strand
TAACGCTTTTTACCCAAGGGGGGCTTACTTTTTAAAATAACCAAATTTGAAAATTTATATGTTTATTATTCAGTCGGTTAAAATATCAGAAACAAAGTGACCGATTTTTATCGGACAACAATGATTTTTTTTGATGATGTTGATTTACACAAATGTCGAACGAGACCTCCTGCTCAAAACAGGTCCTTTAAAATTCAGTTAAACAACTGCAACAATGGAATGGCTTACAGGTCAGCTGTCTCTATTTGATAAACGATATCGAGCAGCGTTCCATCTACCCATTTAACAACGGCTACCGGCTTATCTGTAAATACTGGATCATCGGGGCGGCCACAAATGGCTTCAGCCTCATCTTTCAATTCTTGCATTGTTTTAATGGGCAGGCCGCTGTCTTTCACAGCTTCTATAAGGTCGGTGCGCCCGGGGTTGATGGCAATGCCACGTTCTGTGATCACCACATCAATCAATTCGCCGGGGCCACAAAGCGTAGTTACTTCATTTCTGATGACCGGAATGCGGTCGCGAAACAAAGGCACGGTGAGGATGGTGCATTTGGCAAAAAGGCAGTTTTGCCATCCACCGATGCCGTGCTGAAGCAACCCATCGGAATGGCTCACCACATTAGCGTTGAAATGAATATCAATCTCTGTAGCGCCAAGCACCACCACATCGAGCATAGACGAAAAATTGCCTTTGCCGTGGTAGTTGTAGCTGGTAAACGGACTGGTATTCACATGATTGTTGTTACTACCTATTGAGCGAACCCCTTCGAGATCAAATGTTTGTCCATCTAAGATATAGTCGGTCAAACCTTCCTCAAGCATCTGAACCAAGAATTTATTGCTGCCTCCTCTTACAAAACGGGCTTTGATTTTTTTTGATCTGAGAATTTCAGCAAAATAATGCGTTACGGCCAACGAAGTTCCACCGGCCCCCGACTGAAACGAAAAACCATCGCGGATGATGCCGGCTTTTTCACAAAAATTTGCTGTTAACTCTGCCAAAAATAACCTGTCCGGACTTTTTGTGATTGCCGTTGTTCCTGAAACAATTTTTTCAGGCAGGCCAATGCAATCCTGAACCACCACATAATCAACATAGTTGCCATGAATTTGCCAAGGGATACATGGAAAAGGCACCAAATGGTCGGTTACCACAATCACTTGATTGGCAAACTGTGCATCGGCTTGCGCAAAACCGAGCAATCCGCAGGCGGTTGCGCCTCTGTCGCCGGTAGCATTGCCAAAACTATCGGCAGTAGGAGCGGCAATTACAGCAATATCAATTTTCAATTCACCATCTTGAATAGCTTGGTAGCGACCACCATGTGAGCGCAATACACCCATTCCCGACATTTTTCCAGAAGAGGCAAAAGCACCCAATGCGCCGTTCATACTTCCTTCGATGTGGTGTATGGTACCATCTTCGAGATAGCTGATAAGGGGTTTGTGGCAATCGAAAGAAGCCGAGGGTGCCCAAACCAAATTTTTAATGCCCAATGAATGGGCAATATCAAAAATTTGTTGTGCAATCAGGTCGCCGTTTCTAAAGTGATGGTGCGTTGAAATGACCATCCCATCGCGCAAACCGGCTTTTTGCAAAGCGGTTTTAAGATCGGCTACTGATTTGTTTCCATCAGCCGGATAGTCGGCACATGAAACAATTGGTGGCCCATAGCGGTTGCCTGATGGCTGATGCTTCCCAACGCCTTTGTATGGCAATTGTGCTTCTCCGTTGATTTGATCCGGCACCATGCGACCGGCAGCGTTTTTTATCCAGACTGTCATTTTAAATTTTCCTTTCTTTCGGTGATCAACAAACCGCGTGCTTGCGCAGCAGCAAGCAGGTTTTGGGCCCTTTTTACGACGGGCATATCTACCATTTTTGTTCCCAAAGCCACCACACCAAGGCCTTTTACTTTGGCCTGCTGATATGCTTCAACAATGGCGCCGGCTTGTGTTATTTGTTCAGAAGTGGGCGCATAACCCTCGTGAATCCAACGAATTTGCCGTGGGTGAATACAACCCATGCCATCAAAACCAAGCTGTTTTGATTGTTGGATATAGGCTTTGAGACCTTCGGTATCCATCACATCGCTATAAACCGAATCGGAGGTTTGAATGCCGGCAGCGCGGCAAGCGTTCACTATGGCTGAGCGGGCGTAAAGCGATTCGATCCCTTCCGCACTGCGTTGTGCTCCAATATCGGCGGTGTAATCCTCTACACCAATGGCCATACCCACAATATTGGGGGCTTCGGTTGCAATATCAAATGCGTTGATGACACCCAAAGCGCTTTCAATAATGGGAATCAACCATATTTCGTTGTTGATGCCGTGGCTCGATTTCAGGTCATTGATGTGATGATTTACTACAGTAATTTGCATTCCCCGCTCGCACTTTGGAAGCAAAATGAGGTTTGGATTCTCAGGAATGATGATAGCTAGATCATCCAAACCCATAGGGTAAGGATTGATTCTGACCATCCGTTCAGCACCATAAAAATCAAGATGACGTAAAGCATTTCTGACAAGATAACGGGCTTCCATTTTCTTTTCAGGTGCTACCGAATCTTCGAGGTCGAAGATGATGCCGTCAGGCCGATGGATGCCGGCATTGATCATCAACGAAGGCGTATTCCCTGGCAAATAGAGGCGTGAAACTCTGTGCCTCCTTCTTCCGGTACGCACCGGTAATGAGCGGTTTACAGGAAGCAGAAAAGCAGCATCCACAGGAAATAATTTCTTTATTGCAGCCTCAAGGCGGGCTGCCAAAACAAAGTCAAGCGCTCCATTGTCATGGATGGTCACGCTCACCCCTTTGATGGAGTAAAATGACAACATAGACTGCGCAAGCGCCCTGATGCTGCGGCCATAAAGTCGCTCCACTTTACTATAAACAGTCAGATTAACAGCGCTATTGTCTGTTTTTTCAAGAATCACTTCACAGTCCGATTTGCTGCTTTTGGTTCCTGTGATGGCAATGGTTTCCATAAAAAATGTTTATTGAGTTATAGCCCAAACGGGTAAGCTGCGGTCGTGTCCAAAGACAAATCCTATCAACAGATAGAGTACTAAAGGTAAAAAAACAAGTGTAATTAGTTTCAGACCGATACCGGCTCTTGCCATTTCAGGGGCAGAAATTCTGTTGCTTCCAAAAATAACAGTATTAGGGCCTGTTCCTGCCGGCATGATAAACGCAAAAGAGCTGGCAAATGTGGCAGGAATCATCAGCAGCAACGGATTGATGTTGCCGGCAACTGAAAGACTCGCCAGCACAGGCAAAAAGATGTTGGCAGTGGCCGTGTTGGAATTGATTTCGGTGAAGAAAAGAATGACTGCTACCACAATAAATATGACTACAAAGGTAGGATAACTGCTGATGAAAGCCAGTTGACCACCAATCCATGTTGCCAGACCTGTAACTTTGAAACCTGAAGCCATGGCATAACCGCCGCCAACGATGATGCCCACCCCCCAAGGAATTTTTGTAGCCGTTTTCCAGTTGAGCAACCTCTCTCCTTTTCCATCGGAAATCATAAAAAGCAACATTGCAGCCGTCATTCCAACGGTGCTGTCATGTGCAAAACCTTCAAGGCCCAACAAGCTTGCCCATCCGTGAAGTACAAAAGTTTCAATCATGAGGTTTTCTCTAAAAACCCAACCCAGCGAAGCAAAAACAAAGATCATCAATACCCTAAACTCGCCTTTCGACATGCGTCCAAGCTGATCTAACTCCATCTGCATCATCTCTTTACTTCCAGGGAGGCTGTCTTTCACTTTATAAAAACGCACGAGATAAAACCAAACCAGCGGCAAAAAAAGTACTACCAGCGGCAGACCTATTTTTAGCCAGGTAAAGAAACCTACTCCGGGTGCATTTGGAAACATTCGGGCAAAGATTCCAGTAAAAATCATATTGGTGGGCGAGCCAATGAGTGTTGCAGTGCCTCCCACACTTGCCGAATAAGCAATGCCAAGCATCATTACCGCTGCAAAAGAACTGCTTTTTCCGGTGAGTGATTCTTCTTTCAGGATAAGGGCCATCCCAATAGGCAACATCAGCAAGGCTGCGGTAACGTTGGCAATCCACATGGATAAAAAGGCAGTGGCGAGCATCATACTGAGCAACAACACCGGACGGCTTGTTCCCAAAGTAGTGATGATGATAAGGGCAATACGTTTGTGTAGGTTCTGCGCTTCGATGGCCAAAGCCAGAAAGAAGCCGGAAATCATCATTAAAACAAAATCGTGGCCGTAGTTGATGGCTGTTTCGCCCGAGGGCATAATCCCCAAAAGCGGATAAAGCACCATCGGTAAAAATGCCGTGGCATATACCGGAATAGCTTCCGTCATCCACCACAAGGCCATTAACATGGTAACCAAACCTACATTTCGAGCCGCCGGACTCATTCCGGTGGGCACAGGCAGCAGCATTCCTACAAAAAGCAACGCCAGCCCACCGATCATTCCAATGGTTTTAATATTTTTCATCATCAATTTTTGGAGGACGTTGCTTGTACAACTGATTCATTTCTAAATGATTCCGTTATTGGCCTCTACCAAAAGACGGAATGATTCGCTTCTTTTCGTTCGGGTCTATCCGATAGGTGAAAAGAACAAATAAAATTTTATCATGCGATGAGAAAGAAGAGGATGCCACAAAGTACGACATTCCTCCTCTTTCTATCACACATTCACTAACCTTCCCTAACAACTGAAACGCTGATGAAAAGTTGCAAGGGAAAGTTGGTTGCTATTCGTAATAGGTGTAACTGTACACTTCTTGCCAATCGGCACCGGCTCTTGTCATAGTAGCCACCCTGTTTTTAGCATCAAAAGTGTAGGAAATAGTAGTAGTGCGGGTGTTGGCTTCATCGCCCGGTTCCCAATATTTGAGAAAATCAACCAATTTGGTGCTGGGTTTTCCAAAAAGGTTGCCGATGGTTTTCCAGTTGGAATCAACGGCATTGGCTTGATGCAGTTCCGATTTGTTGTCGCCGGAGGTGTAAGTAAACGTTTTGATTCTGTTGGCCACGCCTTCATCGTTGTAACGGGTGTGCTTCATAATGTTGTTGGAAGTCACTTCCACATCATATTTTTTGTGGTCGGCACCATCCCAATGTTCAACGATTCCGGTGAGGTAGCCATCAGCATTGTAGGTGTAAGCAGCCCATTCGGTTTCGCCCCATAATTCTTTGGTTACCATACCTTGGGCATTCAATTCGTAAACGGTTGGGTTACCCTCTTTGGTGATGGTGAGTTTGCCGGCTACGCTGTAGTCGTACTTGATGGTGTCCATAGCCTCACCTTCCCAGGTGTTGTAAATTTTCGACACTCTTTTGTCGTCGTAAATAAACTCATAGCCTTCGGTGCCATCGCCATAGTTCACGGAGAGGGTCTTGATCTTCGAGGCTTCAACAACAACAGGTTTGTGGTCGTCATCGTCTTTTGAACATGAAGTAAATCCGGCTGAAAGGATAGCAGCCAAAATCATAAAACTGAAAAACTTTTTCATAAGATATTGAATTAAGGTTAGAAAAATGATTAAAAAATTAATTGTTACCTGCAATAATGATCAGGGCCAAGCCCGAAATAAAAAGTAAAAACATAAATAAAAGGAGGATATTCACCGATTTGGTGGCTCCTTTAAATTCTTTCCAGATGAAAACACCCCAGAGCGCGGCTACCATTGTTGCGCCTTGTCCCAAAGCATAGGAAATAGCGGCGCCGGCTTTGCCTGTGGCGAGGTAGCTGAGTGAAGTTCCTAAAGCCCAAATCAAACCTCCTAAGATTCCAACGGCATGTGTGGAGAGCTTGCCCGAAAAATAATCTTTGTAGCTCACCGGCAGTCCGGCAAAGGGTTTCTTCATCACAAAAGTGTTGAAGAAGAAGTTGCTGAACAACATTCCAAGAGCGAAAATAAACACCGCTGTATAAGGTGTTGCCATACCCGGAGTTGGTGATTCGAAGTTTTCGAGGTCAACGGCAGCAGCCACAAAGCGATAAAAGAACGACATCAAAAAACCGGCAGCAAGTGCAATATATAAACCTTTACGTGCCAGTGATTTATCACCTGATTTGGTCATTTTATTGTAGGCCATTCCGTTCAGTATCAGCGCTACGGTAATGAGTGCCACACCGGCAAAAAGAGTGATAGGATCGCCCGCCGGAGCACCAATATAATTGATGATGACCCCAAGCACCAATGCCAGGCCCACGCCAACAGGAAAAGCCACTGCCATTCCGGCCAGAGAAATGGATGCCGAAAGTAAAATGTTGGAAGCGTTAAAGATAATCCCTCCCAAAAAGGCACTTCCAAAGCTGAAGGCACTCACTTGCATCAGGTCAGGAATAAAACTCCTTCCCTGGCTGCCGGTGCTTCCAAGCGTTAAGCCCATCAAAATGGAAAAAAGCAAGACACCAATGACATAATCCCAATAAAATAACTCGTAGCGCCAGGTTTTGGCAGCCAGTTTTTGGGTGTTGCCCCACGATCCCCAACACAACATGGTGATGAAGGTGAAGCCCACTGCTAATGAATAACTACTTACGATGTACATAATAAACGGGTATTTAATGTTACAAAAACTATCTATGAAATCTGTTGATGGTATAAGTGAGCATTTCCGGTAAATGGGTTGAAAACGATGTCAATCCACCCTTTGAAGAGACCAGACGATACTCGTGATGAATCTTTTTTTCGCGCAGCAGCACATGCAAAAAACTATTGCCTTCAATGGATTTTCCACCATTGGGAGCCAGCTGAAAGATGCGGGTTTCATTGCTTAAAAAAACGCTTTCAACATTTTGTTTCAATAACTCTTCTTTAGTAAAAGCCGCGTCGAGCAAAATCAAAGTGCTGAATTTTAAGCTTTTACATGCTTCAATTGCATTCAATGCTTCCTCTTGATAAGCTGCGATGGCCCTCATGCGGTGTCCTTGGCGAATGTGCAGTTCCTTTTCTAAAGCAGGAATGAGCCTCTCAAGTTGCCCGAAACCCCCTCGCGGTAGAAAGACAAGAATGACAGGTGCAACTTCATTTTCATGGATCATAGCTGCCGTTGTAGATCCCAGAAGCTGCATTTCATCGGTGGTGAAAGCTCCGCTGAAATAGATTACAGGGTATTTTCTGTTTCCTGCTGTATAACCATCAGGCAAAATGGCTTTGATGTCAAATCCTTCAATATGAATATCTTGCAAATGAATGGCAGATGTCCCTGTGGTTTTTATCAGTGCTTCCGAAGAACCTCTGTTTGGAACTCCTTCAAAGAAATCACTGATAAAACCAAGGGCTCCAGGTAGGGCAGCCCGCCACACCTGAAAACTATGACCGCCATCAACAACGCGGTACGTATGCGGTATCGAAAGTTGATGCATCAACACAAAGAGTTCTTCGTTGCTTCGGCAAAGGGTTTCTTCCTCATCGCCGTTGATCATCAACAGGTTTAATTTCGATTTTTGTTCGTGTGTAAGTTTTTCTAAGGCATAAAAAGGACTGTAGTTTTTGTACCCATCCGTGAGCCTTGCTGCTCCGGTGAGCCCTACTGCTCCAAAAAGGCGACCCCATTGTTCGTCCCATCCGCGCGCATCTTCTTCCATGTATTGGGCATCGGTTCTCACCGACATGCTCAAAGGCACGGCAGCTCCAAAAACATCGGGATGGCGTAAGTGCAGACTAAAGGCACCAAAACCGCCCATGGAATAGCCCATCAAAGCCCTGTTGTTGGGGCCGGTTTTTGTTCGGTAAAGACTGTCAATATAAGGCACAAGCTCCTGAACAAACATATTTTCATAGTTAAAGCTGTGATTGTAGTCATTGACATAATAAGTGCGGTAAGCGGCAGGCATCACAAAAATCATGGGAACAGCCTCTTTGTTTGCAACTGCTTGGTCGGCATACTGGGCAATTCGCCCATATTCGAGCCATGAACTGGCATCGTCGCCCAAGCCGTGCAGCAAATAAGTTACAGGATATGACGCGTTCGACTGGTCGTAATCCTGCGGTAGGCAAACCGAAAAAGGCACCTCAAGACCAAGAATTTTACTATTGAAATGAAGCCCTTCCCAAACGGTAATCGGTTGGGCAACAAGACCAATGCTGAGCCTTAAAAACAATAAAACAAGTATCAGTATTCCTTTTTTCATGTTTTATTTTTTTAGATTGTCTTTGATGAAAATCATTGCAGCATTGAGGCCGGCTTGAAAAGCTGCATGATCGGAGCGGCCTTGTCTGACCCTGTATTCATACTTGGCCTGCTGTGTCCTAACGCTTTGGTACAAAGTTTCGTAGCCTTTAAAAGCCGCGTGCTCGTCCACCAAATCAAGGTACCAAGCGATATCGCCATTGGTCACAACGGCATCATCAGCAAGCGTAGCATTGAAAAGCAGTCCTGCATTGAAATGATCCCTCAGGCTTTCCATCAACTCAAAAGTGAATTTCCCGCCCTTGTTATTTCCAATCATAACAGCAAATTTTCCATCGGGATAGGTTCGGTACTTGGCCTTGATCATCGCTATAATTTCCGCTATCCTTTCAGTTGTAATAAAACCTTGTTTAAAAGGTATTTCAACGATGATGGAGGCGGGAAGACGTGTTTTTACAACCGCTTGGTTAAGTTGGGCCAACACATTGGCCGAAGCAGTTGCTTCGGAAAGATCAACGCCATCGTTCAAAACATACACCACAGCATAGTCTCTTGTTTCGCTGTCGTAGTTGGCCGGTTTCACCACATGAAAAGCCAGCAAACCATCGGCGGTGTTGAGTTGATTAAGCTGAGCAGCCGAAGGAATAAGCATCTCAGGATTAACAGATTCATTTTGAGGATATTCAACACCATTAAAAGCATGACGCATAAAAGAAAAAGCCTCAGGCAAAGCGGCATGCCAGCAATCCCAACTGTGGCCGCCATTGCGGATGCGAAATTCATGCGCGATTTGCTGCCGGCTAAGCAAACTGTGCAAGGCGTTGGCAGTGTAGGTCAGCGTTTCTTCGTCGTCGCCGCAATCAATGAAATAATGTTGGCCACTGAGTGAAGGGTCGCCGGGTGTTTCAAAAAAATGAAACGGGCTGTATTTGATAAAATGATCGGTTAACCGCTGATTTCCAGACACTCCCATCCCGCCAAAAATGGTAGCCCACTGTCCATCGAAAACACCTTGTGGCTCATTCAGGTATTGCTCATCAGTGCGGAACGACATGCTCAAAGAGACTCCCGTTTTAAAGGTTTCAGGGTTTTTTGCTGCCAACATCAGCGCGCCATAACCGCCCATTGAATAGCCCATTACAGCCCGTTGCTCGGCCTCAGGCTTGGTTCTGAAAAGCAAATCAACCTCAGGAACAAGCTCATTGATAAGCATTTGCATATAAGGGTAGTTTCCATTGTATCTGTCGAGCCAATAAGTGTTGAAGCCCTGTGGCATCACGAAGATGACCGGTCCAATACTGTCGGCATAGCGGTCGGCGTAAAAGGAAATATTACCCCCCTGGTACCAAGCTTTTTCATTGTCGCCAAAGCCATGCAGCAGATACACTACTGGGAAACGCTGTGTTTCGTCAGTATAATTTTCAGGAAGTAAAACGGCATAGTTGATCGAACGATTGAGCCGGCTGCTTTGTAGCTGAAGATCGGTTTTCAGTCTTACAAATGGTTCTTCTTCAATCGGATCAATCGTTTTTTTCTTGCATGAAATCACAGTTGTTGACATCAACAGCAGCAATACAATTTGCAACAAAAAAATGGCACTTCCGTTTTTCATTCCTGTTTTGATCATTTTTTGGTGGTGTGTGAGGCAAAAGCCGATTCTAAAGGCTTGTCGCCATAAACCACATACGATTTAAAGTAAATTCTGAAATCGGGGTCTTGGTTTGCCCAATGGATGGTGATTTGGTGCTGGCCTTGTTCCAAATGATATTTGTGATAGATATCATATTTTCTTACGATGTAATCAAACGGCATCTTGACTTGTTCCATCAGTTTTCCATCAATATACACATCCAACAATGCAACAAAATCGCGGGTTTCGTCAATACAACGGCTTTTTACATTGCCCAGAACTACAATGCCGTTGCCTTCAAAATTGATGGCAATATCATTGTCGAGATGGTCGGTGCGCACCAGCAATTCCTTGACGGGATACATATCGGGGAAGGATTGTTCCAACCGCTGTTGAACAGGTTTTTGCAATTTTATTTCCACTTCATTTTCGCCAACTGTGCCACCCAATTCTGCAATATGCTCAAGCGCGTGTTTATAACTCAGCTTATACACATCGTTAAGGGTAAGTGTTGAATAAGGAAAATCGAGATCTTCCACTTTTTCAATGGCAGGTTTCCAAAAAGCCGGAATATTGCTGTAACCTATCATTACGCCGAGGATACCTGCGGCTGTGGCGGGATTGCAATCGGAATCCTGTCCGCAACGCGTGGCAATGTCCATGGTTTGGTGAAAATCTTTGTTGCCATAAAGCAATCCAACCACCACGTAAGCGGCATTAACGGTAGCATCAATATTAAAAGAGTTGAAAACACCTTCGGGACAGCCTTTTTCGCTGGTGTGTTTCTTTTCGATCTCGAACCAGCATTTTTTCCAGTCATCGGGATATTGGCCGTGCCATTTTATCACATCGGCAATGGTTTGATGGAACCTGCTTTCAGGCGGGATAGACAAAAGCCCTTGATTGACAACATATTGAATATCATCCGACACAAAGGCAGCGGCATACATTCCGGCCATAAAAACGCCCCCATACCAGCCATCGCCATAATTCATGATGTGGCCTGTGCGGTCGCAAATCTCGGCGGCTGAGTTGGGCATTCCGGGCGACATCAATCCGGCGAAGTCAGCTTCTATCTGAAAATCAATGTCATCCGCATGAGGATTGTTTTCCCAATGGCCTGAGGCCGGAGGCATGATTCCATTGAGGATGTTGTAGCGCGCGGCTTGATTGGCGTGCCACAGTTTATAGTCTTCGCGGGCAAAAGCCACTGCAAATGAATCGGCCGGAGCATGCATTCCCAATCGTTCGATCACCTCAACAAAAGTGAAATCAAGATAGACATCATCATACAAGCCCGGGTCAACAACGTATATTTCATTGATGTAATCATCATACCAAACCATGTGTTGGTATTCCTGAATCATGGTGCCTTTGAACTTAAATTCTGTTGGCCCGCCATAAGTGCAGCCGATGGTTTGTCCGGCCCATCCGCCTTTTATTTTATCAAAAAGCACCTCTTTCGAGAGGGTGATGCGCTCTGGTTGCAGCTCTGTCGCAGGCGGCGAGCTGTTGCAAGACGCAAAGCAAAGCGGAACAAATAGCAATAGAAGTAATTTTTTCATTTTAATGGGTATGGGGCAGCGGACTCACTGCCGGATTTTCAGAATAAACAATTAAATCATTGACACGTATTTCGTAATCAGGATGGGGGTTGGTCCATTTGAGGCTGACGTTGTGTGCGCCTTCGGATAGAAGATATCTCCAAGCCGGCTCGGTGCGGCGGGCAGTGTTTTTCATGGGAAGATGAAGTTTTTCGTCTAAGTTTCCGTCAATATACATCTCTATTTCAGCTACATACAAATCATTCAGCTCAGAAAGTCCAAACACTTCCGACCCCAATCTTTTGCTGATACGGTCAATATAATCAGCATCTATTTTGGAACTTTTAATGATGTTGCCATACAAAACAAAGCCATTTCCGGTGAAGTCGAAGTTGAGTTCGTCGGTAAACGACTTATCAATTTTGGTGCGGGCAATGGGATGACAGTTTTCAAAATTCTGTTCAAATTTTACAGCCACAGGCGCCTGAAAAGGAATTTCGACGCTTTCGCCTTGGGTTATACCTCCTGACCTTTCAATGTTTTGAAGGGCATGGTTGTAGCTCATGGCATAAGCTTTACTTAACGACATTTCGGTGTTTTCGAAATTCAGATCTTCAATTTCTTGAAGTGGTTTCAACCAAAATGGCGGAATGGCATCGTAGCCGAGCATCACGCCCAACACACCGCCTACTGTGGCAGGATTGCAGTCGGCATCTTGTCCGCAACGGGTCGCAATATCAACGGATTGGGTGAAATCGCCTTGGCCGTACAACAGCCCGATGGTGACGTATGCGGAATTTATTTTTGCATCAATATTAAAGGAGAGATAGACCCCTTTTGGACAACCGACGTCTTTGTTCCATTTCTTTTCCAATTCAAACCAAGTCGCTTTCCAATCGTTGGGATATTGGCGATGCCAGTTGATCACATCGTTGATGCAGCTGTGAAATTGCGTGCCTTCGGGAATAGTTTTCAAAGCATTGGTAACAATTTCTTCAGGATTGGCGTGTGTAAAAGCCAGCGAATACAACGAAGACACATAAACTCCCCCGTACCAACCGTCGCCGCTGTTCATGATATGACCCACCCGATCTGCGATTTCGGTGGCGGTGTTCACCATTCCGGGAGCCATAAGGCCGATAAAGTCAGATTCGATTTGAAAGTCCAAATCATCGGCATGTGGATTATTTTTCCAATGCCCTGACTCGGGAGGCATGATGCCACGTAAAATATTGTAGCGCGAAGCTTGATTGGCGTGTGCGAGATGGTATTCCGTATTGGCCCAATGCTGCGCAATGGTGTCGGTGCTCACATCTAAACCATATTTCTCGAACACATTCACGAAATTGAGATCGGTATAAATATCATCGAAAAGGCCCGGTTTTTTATCCCACCAATATTTCACATAATGGTCGCCCCAAGGAATCACTTGGTGGCTGTTGATGATGGAACCCTGGTATTTGAACTCAACCGGTGCGCCATAAACCACGCCGATGGTTTGTCCGGCCCAGCCACCTTTTATTTTGTTTTGTAAAGCTTCATGGGTTATTTTTAAAGGCTCTTCATTCGTTTTCACCTCCTTGGGCGAACACGAGAAGAATGAAATTGATAGGACGAAAAAACTTACATTCAAGATGTTTAGTTTCATTTTTTGTTTCATGGATATAGGGTTCATGGGTAAATACTGAGTTCGGTGATAGAGGTGAAACAGGATACATTTTTGGTGTATTTGTTCCAGTGATCCTGCAAGGCGGCATCGCCAATGATGCGAATACCTTTGGTTTCAACAGCTTCAAAAGTGATGACATACTCCGCGTTGTGCGGCTGAATAAACACTGCATTTGACGACGGAAGTTGAGGCGCTATTTCGGTTTTTTGGGCCGATACCCATCTGCCATCGGCGTTGAGGTATTGCACATTGAGTGAGCTGAACCAGCCGCCAAACTCTTCCATTCCGCCGGTGTTAAAAACTATCAAGCTGATGTTTTTGGCTTCGTTCCAGCCGTAACCGTAATAATCTACTTTTGGGGTTTTCGATTTGGCGGCAAGGCTATAAAATACTGTGCCGGGTCCGATGGTTTTTCCATCATTGATTACATCTACATTGTTGGCGTATAATGACTTACCAAAGGTGTACCAACATGAATCGAGTACTTTTTCGTTTAATATTCTGATGTTGGCATAAATGGTATCAGCACTGCGGGCAAAATTTTCGGCTCTTACCAGCAAATCAAAGTCGCGGGTGATGGACTGTTTTCCATCGTCCATTTTCAATGTGATGGCAAAACGTCCTGCCTTGAGGGGAGTACCACTCAGTCTGCCTTTATCGAAGGTCAATCCGGGCGGAAGTGTGCCGCTGCTCAACGTCCAATTGTAGATGCTGTTGGCTTTGGTATAAAAGGTAAAATCAACAGCTTTTCCGGTTTCAAGAACAGGAGCCGGGCCAATGTAAAACTCCATCGGTGCCTGATAGGTAGCTGCTGTGTTAATCGTAAGTATTTCATTTCCAGCTTTACCGCTGATGCTACCACCTTTGGCGAGAATCAATTTTTCAGCCATTTCATAGGTCCTGTCAATGATGGTGCTGATTTTGGTGTCAGGCAAATCATAACGTGTAATGTTGATGTACTTGTCATTGAAAGGCAAAGTCCAGCCTTCGATAGGGATATACAGATTTTTTGGAAGCCCTTCCATCCCATTGATGATGCCCATAAGTCCAGCTACGGTTGCAGCTTGATTGTCAGCATCAAAACCCATGGCACAGGAGAGGTCGAGGGTGCGTTGGAAATCTCCTTCACCATATAGCATGGCCAATATGGCACAAGCCCCATTGAGGTTGGCATTCCAAATGGTTTTGGTCATGTCGGGCTCGTCAATATAGTATTGTTTTGCCATCACTTTCCACGCGTCTTTCCAGTCGGCATGGCTGGCATGAATAGCGATCATATCCCTCACCGTTTGTGCATATCGGCCATCTGCCGGAAGGGCTTCGAGGCCGATAGCGATGAGTTTGTTGATGTCTTTCTCAAAGAAAGCGGCAGAATACATCGCACCATAATGGATGGTAGGCTCCACGCCCCAATCATCGCTGGTGATGCGTGCTGCCCACTCAGATTTGTCGGCGGCATAATTGATCATGCCTGGGGCAGTGACAGCCCAAATTTCATTAATAAGTTGTGGATCAATTTGATACCAATGCGGATTCAATGCTTTTGAGCCGGTGAAAGGTGGGGTATAGCCAAAGTGCATCAGGCCAAGGGCTGCTCTGTTGGCCAGCCAAACCCTGTCGCGAATGTGATACATCCAAGCGTCGCGCAGTTGCGTATAGGTGGGTTCCGGTCCCCATTTTTCCATCTGAAGCAGATACATATATTCCACATCGGTGTCATCATCAGAAAAAGCACCATCGTAGTTGGCCAATTTATCTAAGTTTTTGGTGTAGCCATAAGGCCAACGTTCTTCGCCGGGAGCGTTGACGTATTTGTTTTCGTGCGGCAGACCGTAAATGTTGCCAATCATTTGGCCGATCCATGAAGCAGCAATTTTATCGTGCAGTTCGGCCTTTGAAATGGTTTGCTCTTGCGGACGTGCCACTAGCGCAGACACCAACAACAAGGTGATGAAAAGTGCTTTTAGGAGTGATTTTTTGTGCATGATAGTATTTTTAAAATCCGTTGTTCTGTTTGAGTTTGGGGTTGGCACTCAAAGCTGTTTGTGGGATCGGGAACAACTTTTCATTTTCGCCCGAAGTGGGTTTGTTCCACCAAGTATTTCCCCAAACGCCAAAACGAATCTGGTCTTGACGGCGGCGGCCTTCCCAAGCAAACTCACGTCCAAACTCATCCAAAAGTTCTTCTGCTGATATTTCAGAAAGGGTATAAGGTTCCAAGCCGGCTCTGGTTCTAATCTTTACCAAATTTGGGTCGTTGATCATCTCTCCAGCCCTACCGAGCCTCCACAAGGCTTCAAATTTGGTGTAAACAACATCAGCAAAGCGGAACAACACAAAGTCGTTTTCCATATCGTTGACATAGTATTCAAGATTTTCTTGGTATTCGTACTTGGCACATCGGGCACCTTCCCAGCGTTTGCGGGCTTTGTAGTTTTCAATTGTAGGGCTGTATGCAAACCAAGCGGTGTCGCCATTTTCGATAAAATAGATGGGGTTGCCGCCCTTGTCGTATTGCTGTCCAAAAAGGAAGGAATGGCGGCGCAAATCGTTTTCAGCATATTTATTAAAAAACGGCGGTTCGAGCACAAAGCCGTCCCACATCTCGCCCTTGAAGTTGAAGCTTGCGCGGCTGGCATCGTTCAAGGTGAGGGTGTACCAATACAGTCGGTCTTTGGTATAGACGGTATGGTTTGGAATTACAAAAATGTTCTCCATCGAGCCTTCGTTGTGCACCTTGAAATTCAAAAAATAATCGCTTTCAATGGTGTAAGCGTTCAAGGCCATCACCTGATCGCAGGCATCCACAGCTTGTTGGTATTTATTTGCTCCAATCCAAGTTTCGGCATTGAGGTAAAGCTTGGCCAAAAGGGTGTATGCCATGCCTTTGGTTACCCTACCGTAGTAGTTCGGGCCGGGCGTTTCCTGAAGTTTATCAATGTTGTCTAACACTTCTTTTTCAATGAAGTTGAAGACAAACTGACGGTCTTTTTGCTCGGGCAACTCGCGGTCGGTAAAGTCAATGGAGAAAGGAATATTTCCCCAGTTGTCAATTCCCCAGTAGTAGAAAAATGCGCGCAGAACCTTGATTTCGGCCATGATGCGTTCTTTGCCTTCAAAGACAATTGGACTTGACTCTGTTTCATAAATTACTTCATTACAAGCACTTATGCCTTCAAAGACAAACTCCCATGACTTGCGGAGAATTTTATTATTGGGCGAAAAACGATGGGTGTGCAGCTCGTCCCAGCGACCTTGCTCCCACCACAAACCGTCATCACGACCTGGAATGACCATCTCGTCGGAAGCGTTCTGCATGAGCGACCACAAGCGTTGTTCTTCGGGAAAGGGTTGCAGTTTGGTGTAAGCCCTTCCGGCATTCATCAACACATCCTGCTCGGTGCGAAAAAAGTCGTCAAGGGGTATGGAGGAATAAACTTCCTCTTTCAAATCGGTGCAGGAAACGATCATCATTGAAAAGAAGATGATCGGCAAAATGACTAAATATTGTATCTTTTTCATAGTTCGACGGTGCTAAAATGAAACTTGCAAACCAAAGGTAAGGAGCGTGGTGCGGGGGTAGTAGGAGAGGTATTCAATGCCGGGAGTAAGTCCGCCAAGGTTCACCTCAGGGTCAAGTCCTTTGTAACCGGTGAGGGTAAGCACATCTTGTGCAGTGAAGAACATCCGCAGCTTGGAAATGTATTTTGAGGTCATGGGCATGTTATAACCAATGGAAATATTATCGAGTTTGAGGAAAGAGGCATCTTCAACATATTTGGATGAATAGCGCGCATTGCCCGTAAACTCAGGGTTTTCATATTGTGAAAGTACCACATTGTTCAAGCCGATGCCGCCCCAATTTTCATAATACAAACGGTAGGTGTTCAACACTTCGCCGCCAATGCTGGCACGCAACGAGAGGCTCAAATCCCAATCGTTGTAGGTAAACATATTGCTCCAGCCGAGGGTAAAATCAGGAAAAGCGTTACCAATGACTTCCCAGTCTTCGGGATTGACCTGACCCACCGGATTGGCATTTTTAAAGAGGTCTTTTCCCAATTCATCTACACCGATCCAAACAGGGCCGTAAAAAGTTCCAAGACTCTGCCCTTCTCTGAGTTTCTGGCTGTTCACGCCGATGGCTCCGCCAATCCATCCCAAATCGTAGGAATCGTTGGTAAACTCTTCATTGGTAAATTTATCGAGCAGGTTTTTGTTGTAGCTAAAAGTCAGGATAGAAGTCCAGTTGAAGTCTTCCGTCCGCATGGGAACGCCTTTCAAACTGAGTTCGATACCGCGATTGCTGATGGTTCCAACATTGGTAAACAATTCTTTATATAGGTAAGGTGGAACAGAAACCTCGTAGGTGTATAGCAAATCGGTGCTTTTGCGGTAATACAAATCCACGGTTCCTCCCAAGCGGTTTTTCAACATGGCAAAGTCAACACCGGCATTGATTTCGTGTTTATTTTCCCATTTCAAATTGGGATTTGGATTGCTTGCCGGCTGGTAGGTGTTGATCCATTGGCCGTTGTAATAAAACTTTCCGGCACGTCCCATCAGAATGAGGGAGCGGTAGTTGCCGATGTCTTGGTTTCCGGTGATGCCATAGCCCACACGCAGTTTGAGATCATCAACCCATGTCACATCTTTCATAAAATTTTCTTTGTTGATGCGCCATCCAAAACTGGCAGATGGAAACCATCCCCATTTGTTGTTGTCGCCAAAACGAGATGATCCTTCGCGACGGAGCGACAAAGCGGCGAGATAACGATCAGACAGGTTGTACGTCACGCGACCGAAAAATGAAATGAGTCGGCTTTTTTCTTTAAACGATCCCATTGAAGCTGTTCCGATGCCCAATCCTGAACCAGAGCCAATATTGTGCGGGCCGTAAATATCGGTGTCAAAACCGGTGTTGATCATATAGGAGTTGTTCGACTGCACTTCTTCAAAGGTGTAGCCACCAAGCACTTGAAACAAATGTTCGTTGTGCTCATAGCGATAGTTCACCATGCTTTCATATTGTATATCGGAGCTTCGGCCATTGCTAATTTCGGCTTCTCCGCCCGTACCTAAGCGGCTGGGATAATATTTGGTGCGGTAGTACAGCTCTTCCCAATCCGATTTTTCAATCGAAACCATATTCACCCAGCTGAGCGCATCGGTGAGTTGAAGCGTGGCCCGAACATTGGCACCTAGATCATCGGTTTTACCGTTGCGTGTGCGCTCGTTAAGCATGGCCACCGGATTGTAGTAATCCATACCAGAAATGAGGGTGTAGCCACCGGTATAGGTGTTTGAAGGATCGAAAATTGGCGAAGTGGGATTGCGGATAAAAGCCTGATAAAAAAGATCGTAGTTGGCAGGCTGATAATCGCGCATGCCATAACTCAAGTTGTAATCGAGACTCAGTTTTCCATCGAACGCCTTTTGCTGGATATTGGTACGCAACAGATAATTGTTGGCTTCATTGTCTTTGAGCAGGCCCTGCGACTGATCGGCAAAGAATACAGTGCGGTGCGAAAAATTTTCGTTTCCACCCGAAACGGCCAAATTATGGCGATGGCTGAAAGGTGTGGATCGGGTAATTTCTTTAAACCAATCGGTGTTAGCACCATAAAGACTTCCTGCTTTTTCGGGCGCATACTTCATAATGGCATCGCTGAATTGATCGGCAGTGAGGTTTTTGACCATTCTGGGAGCCACCTGCGATGAAAGATAACCGGAATATTCTACCTTACTTAGACCTGTTTTGGCTCTTTTGGTGGTGATGATGATCACTCCATTAGAACCGCGTGTGCCATAAATAGCAGCGGCAGCGCCATCTTTCAGCACATCCACCGATTCAACTTCTTCGAAGCTGACATTTTTCAGATCGAGGCCGGCCACACCATCTACAATAATAAGAGGACCTTGACCCGAGGTGAGGGTATTTGTTCCGCGAAGCAAAATTTGATAGCCCGACATAGGATCGGCGCCATTGGGCTTGGTGATCGAAAGGCCGGCCACCTTGCCTTGCAGCAATCCCATTGGGTTGTTGTAGCTGCCTTTGTTAAAATCGTCTGTTTTCACCGAGGTGATGGAACCCGTAACTTCTTTGCGGGTGGTAAGTCCATAACCAATGACCACAATCTCTTCGAGAGATTCGACAGTGGGTTTCAGTCGCACATCAATTTTTTCCTCTCCGCTCAACTGAACCTCCTGGCTGGCATAGCCTACAAAGCTGTAGATCAGCACAGCCGATGATTTTGTTGCCAGCAAATAATTGCCGTTGATGTCGGTCACGGTACCAATTTGTGTGTCTTTGATGGACACATTCACGCCCGGCAACGATTCGCCGGTAGTGAAATCGGAAACCTTACCCTGTACAGTTATCATGCCCTTTTCTTGAGCAAAAGCAGGCTGTAGTATAAGCGTAAATAAAGCAACAAACAAAAGGAGCTGCCTGCCATAACCACAGTTGTAAAAATGATGTAATGACTTCATAATGAATTATATTTCGATATTCTCTTCAACAGATAATAACTCCGTACGATAAGGAATTGACGACTGTGCGCCCATTCTCGTTACAGTGATTGCCGCCGCCTTGGCAGCCATTTTAACAGCCTCGATAATCGTTTTTCCCTCAGCAAGGCCAACACAAACCGTTCCGCAAAACACATCGCCTGCCGCTGTGGTGTCCACTGCGTCCACTTTTACGGCTTCCACAAAATGATATTGATCGTATTCTTTGATCAATGCCCCTTCGGAGCCAAGAGTGATCACAACAATATTTACCCCTTTAGCACTGATAATGTCGGCAGCCATACGGGCTTTTTCGAGGTCGGTGACTTTAATTCCCGAAAGGATTTCAGCTTCACTTCTGTTGGGTATAATAATGTATAAATTGTTGAGCAGTTTATCAGACAGCGCCCTGGCCGGAGCAGGGTTGAGGATCACTTTTATGTCTTTCTTTTGTGCAATTTCAGCAACATATTCCACCGTTTCGATAGGAATTTCGAGTTGCATCAACACCATATTGCTGCTCTCGATGGATGAAATGGCTTTGTCAATATCAGCCGGAAAAAGATTGGCATTGGCACCAGAAGCCACCACGATACAGTTTTCGCCATTGGAATCAACCGTTATCAATGCAACGCCCGACGGATTGTTGGGATCGGAAAAAATATAGTTGGTGTGGATGTTCTCCGAATCATAGAGCATGACCGACTGTTTGCCAAAAACATCGTTTCCCGTTTTTGAAATCAGGGTAACGTTTCCGCCCATTCGAGCGGCAGCAACGGCTTGGTTGGCGCCTTTACCTCCCGGGTTCATGAAAAACTTTCCGCCTAAAACGGTTTCTCCCGGAATAGGTAATCTGTCGGCTTTGATAACCATGTCGGTATTACAACTTCCAACAACTGTAATTTTTTTGGTGTGCATATTTCGCTTTGATTAAATCTCCCACAAAGCTATCACTAAGCCGAAGGAAGTAAACCCAAATAAGCTTCCATTACAACAATTACAAATGGTAAGATAAAAAACAATTTATTTACTATATATTACATTTTCAAACAATTAAAAAATGTTTGTCATGCTTAAATCAACCTTATTCAAGAATTATAATTAACTTGGCGGAAAATTAAGCCGGATGCCCACAACAGGAACTATTGTTGAAGATTTCCACATAAAGCCCTTGTTATTAAACAGATATCAAACGATTGCGGAAATGATGAAGATTGCAATTTTTTTATTGTTGCGGGTTTAAATCGTGTTTTGCAAGATTTTGAAAATAAAAAACTACGCATTATGACCAAGTTTGAATCGCTGGTTCAGCTCGTGCACTCCATGTCGCGAGCCGAAAAGAAAAAGTTCAGTGTCGCCACCTCTTGTCGGAAAACAAAACCCGACTACCTTGTTCTATATGAGATTTTGGTAGCAGAACCCAATCTGCAAATGGAGGTGCTACGTGAAAAATTTAAACTCAAAAAGCCAAAAACGGCCTTCGACAGTGTGGTGAACTACCTTTTCGACTTGCTGCTCGATGAGTCGCTCGACTTACGTTCGGCACAAGATAAGCACTACCTACTGTTTAATAAAATACTCAAGGCCAGAGTTTTATTTGAAAAATCATTGTATGATGAGTGTTTTGGTTTGTTGAAAATGGTGACGGTTCAGGCCGAAAAACTCGAAAACTACCACGCCCTCTTATTGGCCGGACGGCTCGAATTGGAGTATTTGTTAGCACTTAATTTCCCAAACATTAGCGAGGAGGAGCTGCTCAAAAAACAGTTCAAACTCAACGAATCAATAAAAATCCTACGGAAAGTCAATGAACAGTCGGCCCTATACGAAATCCTGAAACATCGTCTGCATACCAAAGGCTATTCCCGTTCGGAGGAAGACAAAAGATACCTGAATGACCTTGTTTATAGCGAAATTAGCATCGTGGCATCACTGACTCCTGAAAACTTTGAAATTACCAAACTGCACCAACTTTTTCAATCCGATTACCTCATCAGCGTTGGCGATTACAAATCGGCTTTGCGATCGTATTTTGAACTCAGTAATCTTTTTGAAACCAATAAACACCTGTGGAGCAACCCACCGGTGTATTATCTTTTAACGATCGAGGGCGTGCTTGAAAGCCTCAGAAGCATTAGAAACTATGCCGGCATGACCTATTTTATTGACCAGCTGAAGAAAATTACCGACACTTCGGTAGAGTTTAAAACGCATACCTTATGCACCATTTATTTATATGAACTATACCCTCACCTCGATCAAGGCAATTTTGCATCGGCCTTAGCGCTGATGGCTGATTATAAAGAAAACCTATACGCCCGAATGTTTACGTTGAACCCTTCACGACAGGCCGAGCTTTGTCTTTATACCGCTTTGATTTATTTTGGTAAAGAAGAATACAACAAAGCCCACCGTTTTTTGAGCCAGATCATCATCAGGGGTAAGACCTACTATTTTCTGCCCATGTACCGCACCATCCGCATGGTAAGCCTGATGATTCTCTATCATTTAGCTGATTATGAACTTGTTAGCTACCAATGCCGATCACTGCGGCGTGAGTTGGCAGGCGAAGACAAAGGCTACAAAATGGAAAGGTTTCTGCTGCTTTTTCTTCAGAAGCAAATTCCGATGCAGCAGAGTAAGCGTTTGAAAATGTGGCAAAAGTACGAGCCGGAACTGGAAAGCATCCGTAAAGATATTTTTGAACAACAGGTGCTGCGCATCTTCGATTTCACCGCTTGGGTGGAAGCCTTGATGACCAACTTTCCGCTTTCTACCATTCTCGGACTAAAAAACAAACAGCACCATTAAAACTGTAGGCATTAAAAAAGCCAACAATTACCGTTTGTGTTTTTCTTGGTCAAGGATAATAAAATCGAGTTTTTTTCGCGCGAGGTCCACATTTTTCACCTGAACAGTAACCGGATCGCCGAGCCGATACATTTTTCCATGACTTTGTCCGATCACACGGTAGTTGTCCTCATCCAAATAATAGTAATCGCCGGGCATTTCGCTGTAGCGCACCATGCCTTCGCATTTGCTTTGTTTGAGTTCGACAAAAATACCCCATTTGCTCACGCCCGAAATTAAGCCTTCAAACACTTTTCCTACCTTATCAGACAGATATTCAGCCTGTTTGTATTTGATGGATTCACGTTCCATATCAGCAGCGCGGCGTTCCATTTCAGAAGCGTGTTTGCACACAGGCTCAAGGGAGTCGGCGCTTACACTGTCTTTGTTTTCAATCAAATAGCGTTCGAGCAAACGGTGGGCGATCAAGTCGGGATAGCGCCGGATGGGCGATGTAAAGTGGGTGTAAAATTTAAACGCCAAGCCATAATGGCCGATATTTTGGGTGCTATATTCGGCTTTGGCCATGGTGCGGATGGCAATGGTTTCGACCAGGTTTTTTTCGCCTTTTCCTTCAACGGCTTTGAAGAGGTCGTTGTATGATTTCACCAAACGTTGCCGCGAGCTGATGTTCATGCTGTATCCTAACTTGCCGATGAACTGGAGAAAGGTATTCAGCTTTTCGGGGTTGGGTTCGTCGTGGATACGGTAAACAAAAGTCTTCACTTTTTTGCGACCTTGGGGTTTTCCAATCTTTTCTGCCACTGTTCGGTTGGCCAAAAGCATAAAATCTTCTATCAGCATATGGCTCTCCTGCTGCACTTTAACATAAGTGTCAATCGGTTTTCCGTTTTCATCGAGGATGAATTTCACCTCTTCGGAATGAAAATTAATGGAGCCGGCTTTCATTCTTTGTTCGCGCAGGCGTGATGCCAACTGATGCAGCACCAACACCTCTTCTTTGTACTGGCCTTCGCCGCCTTCGATGATGGCTTGCACCTCTTCGTAAGCGTACCGTCGTGCCGATTTGATCACTGTTTTCCCAATCCATTCGTTGAGCACAATGGCCTTTTCATTCATCTCAAACACGGCAGCAAAACAAAGCTTTTCCTCGTCAGGTCGTAACGAACAAAGATCGTTGGAAAGCCGCTCGGGCAACATGGGAATGGTTCTGTCAACAAGATAAATGGATGTTCCTCTGTCTTGTGCTTCGGCATCGGTGGGGCTGCCCTCGCGCACATAATGGGCTACATCGGCTATATGCACGCCCACTTCCCAGTTGCCGTTTTCGAGCTTTCGCAGCGAAAGGGCATCGTCAAAATCTTTGGCATCGGCGGGGTCAACAGTAATGGTGAGGATATTTCGATAATCGCGGCGTTTCGCAATTTCATCGGCAGAAATTTCAGGTTTGATTTTATTCACCACCTCTTCAACTGCTTGCGGAAATTGCAGCGGGAAGTTGTATTCGGCCAAAATGGATTGCATCTCCACATTGTTGTCGCCGGGCATCCCCAAAACTTTAATCACTTCGCCAAAAGGGTTTTTAGATCCTTCGGGCCACTGCGTGATGCGGACGATCACTTTTTGTCCATTTTTTGCTTGGTTCAATGCTTCTTTGGGTACGAAAATTTCCACGGGCATTTTACTGCTGTCGGGAGCCAAAAAGCCAAATTGCTTTGATATGGAAATCACACCCACATAATCGGTTTTTTTGCGTTCCAAGACTTCCACAATCTGCCCTTCGGTTTTGTGGTTTTTGCGTTGAGGGAAAAGATACACTTTCACCAGGTCTTCGTGCAAAGCTTGGCCGGTGTTGTTGGCCGAAATGAACACATCTTCACCTCCTTTTTCGGGAGTAACGTAAGCTTTGCCAGTGCTTTTCATATCAACCCTTCCGGTGAGGTATTCTTTCTTGGGGCCATAAGTCTCAATCATGGCCGGGCTCAATGTATAGCGATAGGGTTTGTCTTCGATCAACTTTCCTTCTTTGGCCAACTCAACTAGGATATTGTGGATCAAATCTTTTCCAGCTTTATCCTTCATGCTGAGCGATTTGCTGATTTGTTTGTAGTTCAGTGGCTTGAAAGGACTGGAGCCGAAAATACTCAGAATGGTGGCTGCAAGGGTGTTTTTAACGCCGCTGGGAAGGGCTTTCTTTTTGGGCATAAGGCAATAAATTGGTAATAACAGACTTCAAAGTTAATGTATTCGAACGTCTATTGGAGGATAAAAATAGAAGAAGTTCAACAAGGTTTTGATTTTCTACTCGCTTTTTGGCGTAGATTGAATATCAATGTTGATGGCGGCGAGGATAAATTGGGTTCCCAAAATTAGGGGCAACACCGACATCATCACCGTGCCGGTGGGTGTTGAAACATGGATGTTTGCGTTTTCGATCCACTTAATGATGCCAAACACCAGCCCCCAAATCACCATTGGAAAACCTACCAAGGTATAAACAGAAGCCATATTGAAATCGAAAATGAGGTATTTCAACACAAATCTTTTGATGAGGCCTTTGGTCAACAAAAAAGGAAATTTAAAAAGCACACGGCGGATACTCAAATTACTGGTTTCATTGCCATAGCGTGCCGGAATGGCCACATCTTTGATGACGGCGTTTTGAATATTTAATCGAATCAACATATCCGATTCAAAGAAAAAATCGTTGGCCAATTTATCAAGATTCATTTTTTCCAGAGCCTCAACACTGATGGCCGTGTAACCATTGGTGGGGTCCATGATGTTCCAATAGCCGGAGCAGGCTTTCACCATGAAGGACAATATACTGTTGCCCATCAGGCGAAGCGTTGGCATGGCGCGCAAAGCCTTAAAATCAACAAAGCGGTTACCTTTGGCGTAGGCTGCTTTTTTATTGATGAGCGGTTCAAGAAGTTCGGGCAAGTAGGAAGGATCCATTTGGCTATCGCTGTCCATTTTAACTACAATTCCACAGTTGAGGGCCAATGCGGCTCTGTAGCCTGTAACCATTGCACCGCCAACGCCTTTGTTTTTCTCGTGAAAAATGACATGAATCCGCGTGTCGGTTTCGGCCATCTTTTGTGCTATTTTGCCGGATTTTTCAGGACAGCGATCGTCAACAACAATGACGTGATGAATGTAAGAAGGTATTCCTTCAATCACTTCACTGAGGTGCTGCGTGGCCTTATAAGTGGGAATAACAACTGCAATTTCAGGCACCGTTACAGCACTGTCATTTTTCAACTGATTCATCTTCATAGCGGTAAATGCCTTTTCGAGCGAGTTTATAGTCGGGTTTTCTCAATGATTTCCAATAGCCAGGTGTGTGTCGTACTTGAAAGAAATCAACAAAGTAAGTTTCGCGGGTATTGCTGTCGAAATGGAGCGACGAGTAGTGATAGCGCATATTGTTGTAGCCACCGAGTAGCAATGCCAACACGAAGAGGATAATCAGGGGTATTTTTAAAAGTTTTTTTTGTTTGAACACCCATGTCAGAAATGCTGCCATTCCAAAGGCAAACACACCATAAGAATCAATGTAAGGCCTCATGCCAAAACCACCGCCATACCACCAATCCCACCAAGAGGAAAGAATATACCAGCTGATAAGGAAATAAACCAATACCGGCCAAAAAAACAATTTGTTCACCCGATGCAGTAAACCTATTCCAATCAATGAAAAAGTCATCACCGGCGCGTAAATGAGCCAACCTTTTCGCCAAGAAAACAAATTGTTATACAGCTGAGGGTTGAGAAAGAAAAAGCCCTGATCGTCGGGGTAAGAATAGTAAAGATATTGGCCTGAGACCCATTTCCAGTAAATAAACTGAGGCACCCAAACAAGAAAGGCGAAGACAATCATCAAAAGAATAAAATGCCAATGCTTGAGGAGCATGAAAAAACGGTCTTTCAGGTCGCTGAAGTTGGTCACTTTCCACAATACCAACAAAGTTACCACTATAATGTTGGTGGGCCGTATGAGTGAAATAAGCCCCACCAGCAATCCCAATTGAATGGTTGACCCAATGGATATTTTTTCCACCCATTTATCGGCTACATAAAGGAAAAGCGTGATCAAACAAAAGCTGAAAGCGTGCGTCATTGGGGCTTCGCCGGTGACGTAGAAAAACAAATTCGAGCCAAACAAAGTGGCCAACATCACCAAAGCAATCACTTTATCGCTAAAGTATTTCATCAGTGTTTTTCGCATAAAAAACAATCCTATGGCAAAATAAAACAAGCTGCTGAACTGCAATGCCATTTGGTAAGGTGCTGTCAATCCGTTCGCTTCGTAGCCAAAAGGTTCGGCAAGGGCGTTTCCGACAAAGAAAAAAGGCGAGTACAACAACGACATGCCATAAGTGGCCATGATGGCTTTTTTACCAATTGGGGTTATTTTTGGATAAAAGCCCCGGCCCAAAGCCTCAGGATTTGCGTTGTAATAACTCAGGCTGAGGTCCTTATAAATAAAAAGCGTAGGCAAATAAGAATTGTACTGGGTAATGTCATGAACGATAACGCTTTTGTTGGTTTTCCATTTCGACACGTTGAAATCGGTATATATGACCGCGAATATCGAAAGCAGGAAAACTGTTAGTGAAAGCTTAAAGCCGTATTTCTTTTCCCCGTTTTTCTTAAAAAATGAAATCATATCAGTGGTTTTGTTTCAAACATTCCTCAACCGCGGTTGACCCTACAAAAGTAGCTGTATTTAACGGTTTTCAAAAGCGTAAATTGTTTGGTTCTCATGCGTTGTTGGTTCTCCGTTCATTTCATTTTCAACGGTCAGTTGTCGGATGTAGTCACCCATCACCATGAAAGTGCCTTTAAAATGTTGAAGAATTTTTGTGAATTTTCCTTCGCATCCGGCAACGCCGTAATAATGTATAAACCTTTCAAGGAGAGGCAATTGAAGCTTAGGTGCCTGCGGATCAATTTCACGCGGATGCAGGTACAGAAAAACACTTTTCGCGGCTGCGTTTTTTCTTTCCATCATCTGGAGAATGAACCATAATGGCAAGGCCCTGAGGTAAAACCCTCCGCTAAAACCAAACTTTTTGCCTGCAATTGAAAATAAAGTTTGCGGAATTTCCCACACTTTCTGTTCAATACCCGAAATGGTGGGCTGATGGATTTTTTCGGGAAAGTCAGGAATGCCATAGAGGTATGTTTTTCCCGGAAAAACGGAGGAAGAATAAAGGATGCCTTGCTGTTGTAACGCCTCATAAAACCAAGGCAATATTCCCATTTTCACCGACCATGAGGGCGCCCTGAAACCAATTACTTTTTCGCCGATGATTTGCTCAAGATGATTGCACGAAAGCTTCAAATCAGCAGCAAACGCCTCCGGAGTCATATTATAAACGAGCTCGTGAGCAAAGCTGTGTGAAGCAATTTCGTGGCCGGCACGGTGCAATTTCTTCACAATATGAGGTTTGTCGCGGGCAATATCGCCTACAACAAAGCAAGTTGAAGTAACTTCTGCTTGGGCACAAATATCTATAAGCCGATCCACTCCACGTTCGAGATGTGATGAGCTGTCAGAAAATCGGCTCAAATCAACGCTTCCGTAATTGGCGGCATACCATTCCTCAATATCAAAAGTTACAAAATTCATCTTCATGTGTTGGGAAAAGTTATCTGCTAATTTCTAACCACCAAAAAAACGCCAAACATGATGCAAATTACGCCTACAATGCGCAGCGGGCTGATGGTTTCGTTAAATATCCAGTAGCCGGCCAGCAGCGAATAAATAAATGCCACACTCGAAATTGGAATCACCAGGCTGATCTCGAATTTAGATAGCAGCCACATGAAAAAACCCGTCGCAATGGCATACACCACAAAGCCTGAAAAAATCCAGCCGTTGAAAACAATTCTAAAGAAATTTTCTACAATGCTTTTTTCGGCGATGTAAAACCCGCCGATTTTCTGGAGGCCGATCTTCCATAACACTTGTCCGGTGGTGATAAGCAGTGTGGTAAAAACCGACAATAAGACGACTTTAAACATATTCATTCTTCAAAATTGCTTTAATTTCGCATCAAGAAGCAAATTTACTACTAAAATTCTAACCATGTCAGATTACATTTTAACGCCCATTGATTTAACAGCCAACGGCATTGCACAAACGGCCAACTTGCTCACGGCGGTTTTTGGTGCTTCAACGCAGTTTACTCCCGAATTTGTGGATTGGGAATACAACAAAAATCCGGTAGGTACGGCGGTGGGTTTCAACGCTTGGGCCGGTAACGAGCTGGCAGCGCACTATGTCACGCAGCCAATCGTGGCCCATTTGAATGGCAAGAAAACCAAAGGTTTGCTTTCGCTCAACTCGGCAACACATGAAAATCATAGGGGAAAAAGACTCTTTACGTTGCTCGCCGAAAAAACATTTGAACTTGGATTGGCTTCGGGCTATGAGTTTGTGATTGGCGTAGCCAACGCGAACAGCACCCCTGGATTTCTCAAACATCTTGGCTTTACCCTCGTGGCACCGCTTGAGGTAAAATTCGGACTGGGAACACCTGATGTGACTTTGACTACAGACTATGAATATGCACGCGATTGGGACAAAGATTTGTTGGCCTGGCGAATCAACAACCCAAAGCTCCAATATGTGGTAAAGATGAAAAAAGATCATTTTACAGTGTTGGCACCCACAGGAAAATTTGGGATTCATGCCGTGCTGGGGACTTTTCCTTTGGAACTGCTGCCCGAAAATATCCAATTAAAAACAAGCACCGGCCTCAATCCTTTAAGCATTTGGATGGGAATGGACGAACCATTGTCGTGGAAAAGAAAACCCTACTTTCCATTTCCCAACAGCTTAAAACCATCGCCTTTAAACTTGATATTTAGAGATTTAACAGACTTAGGAAGGATGCCAAAAAGCAACCAAATCAAATTTTTAAGTCTCGATTTCGACGCTTATTAAAAGGATATCTTTCAACGATTGATCCGTTTTATTTTACGAAGCAACGGATATAAAAGCGTCTATTTCAATTCCCATTTGGTACCTTCTTTACCATCTTTAAGCACAATGTTCAATTTTGCCAAGCTATCGCGAATGACATCGCTGGTAGCAAAATCTTTCTTGGCTCGGGCTTCTTGTCTGAGGCCGATAATGGTTTGCATCAATCCATCCACCAGTTCGAGATCGGTGCCGGAAGCCTCAGGTTTTAAACCCAAAATACCGAACACGAAGTCATCAAACAGTTGTTTGAGTTTTGTCAGGTCATTTTCATTTAATCCAAAAAGTCCATCGGAGGCAGCATTGATTATTTTCACGGCATCGAAAAGTGCTGCAATAGCCATCGGACTGCTAAAATCGTCGTTCATGGCTGCATAGCAAGCATCAACAATGGCATCAACCCCTTGATCTTTTGCAGCCGATTGTGCTTTTAGGTTGCGCAAAGCGCTATCGGCTGCAAGCAGTTTTTTAAGTCCTTTTTCGGCAGCTTGCAAGGCCTCGTTTGAAAAGTCGAGGGTGCTGCGATAATGTGCCTGCAAAATAAAAAACCTAATGGTCATTGGGCTGTAGGCCTTTTCGAGCAGGGGATGATTGCCGACGAAAATATCGTCTAACGACATGGCATTGCCCAATGACTTGCCCATTTTTTGTCCGTCAATGGTAATCATATTGTTGTGCATCCAATAGCGCACGGGCGATTTGCCGTTGGCAATTGTTGATTGAGCGATTTCCGATTCGTGGTGCGGAAACAGCAGATCGAGGCCACCGCCGTGGATGTCAAATTGGTCGCCAAGATATTTGCAGCCCATGGCCGAGCACTCCATATGCCAACCCGGAAATCCGTCGCTCCAGGGCGATGGCCATCGCATAATATGAATAGGTTCGGCTTTTTTCCAAATAGCAAAGTCGGCACTGTTGCGTTTGTCTGTCTGTCCGGCCAACTGGCGCGTATTGCTGAATAAATCTTCTATTTTTCGTCCTGAAAGGATTCCATAATGGTGGTTTTTACTGTATTTCAGAACATCGAAATACACTGATCCATCCACCACATAGGCATATCCTTTTTCAAGAATACTTTGAATCATTTCGATTTGCTCAATGATATGGCCAGAGGCATGAGGCTCGATAGATGGTCGCAAAACATTGAGTTGATCCATGTTTTTATGGTAAAGTACTGTATAAAACTGGACCACTTCCATCGGTTCAATCTGTTGCAATCGCGCCTTTTGTGCAATTTTATCCTCACCTTCATCGGCATCATTTTCCAAATGACCTACATCGGTAATATTGCGCACATAACGCAGTTTGTAGCCCAGATGAGTGAAATAACGATACACCAAATCAAATGTAATGGCAGGGCGGGCATGACCCAAATGGGCATCGCCATAAACGGTTGGACCACACACATACATGCCGATATGTTCGGGTTGAAGGGGTACAAATTTTTCCTTGCTGCGGCTAAGGCTATTGTAAATGACAACATGTGATCTATTGCGGAGCTTTGGCATTTTCAACATTATTTTGAGCTTGCAAAGTAACGAAATTTCAACGGAAAAAGCCTTCCACAGCCCACCCGAAAGGGAAAACCGCTACATTTGCTTTTTAATTGTTAAATAAATAACAGACACTTTATGGAGCGTATTCTTGTGATTGGTTGTTCAGGACAAATTGGTTCGGAGCTTACCTTGGCCTTGAGGAAAATGTATGGCAACGAAAATGTATTTGCCACCGATATTAAACAACCGCCAAAAGACATTCTCGAAGGCGGTCCTTTCAACACCTTGGATGTGATGGACTATAACAACTTGCTGCATTTTGCCGTTCGTTTTAAGATTACCCAAGTGTATAATTTGGCTGCCGTACTTTCGGGCAATGCCGAAAAAATTCCACAGCAAGCCTGGGAAATCAATATGCGTGCGCTGATGAACACCCTTGAGCTGGCCCGCGATTCGGATGCCAAAAAGCTTTTCTGGCCCAGCTCTATCGCCGTTTTCGGCCCCACCACACCCCGCCACCAAACACCACAGCTTACTGTGATGGAGCCCAATACTGTTTATGGCATCAGTAAATTGGCAGGCGAACGCTGGGGCGAATATTATCAAAAAAGATATGATGTTGATTTCCGTAGCCTTCGCTATCCCGGTCTCATCAGCCACAAAACCGAAGCCGGTGGCGGAACTACCGACTATGCCGTTGAAATTTATTACGAAGCCATTCGCAACAACACCTACAACTGTTTTTTGAGAGAAGATACTGCCTTGCCCATGATGTTTATGGATGACGCTATTAAGGCGACCATCCAACTGATGGAAGCCGATGGCGACAAGCTTTCGTTGCGGTCGAGCTACAATGTGGGCGGTATGAGTTTTACCCCTAAAGATGTTGCAAAAGCCATTCAAAAGCACCAACCTGACTTTTCAATTACCTACGAACCTGATTTCAGACAAGCCATAGCCGACAGCTGGCCAGCCAGCATTGACGACAGTGTGGCACGTAAGGATTGGGGCTTAAACGATGTTTTCAACTTGGAAACGATGACCGAGTTGATGCTCACAGAAATTAAAAAGAAATTGGTTTAGACCCAATTGTTGCCCCGGAAACCATAAATTTCTTCAATAAATATGAAAGCAAAAAGGCATTGAAACGTTGTTTCAATGCCTTTTTTAATGTCTTTAAAAGGATTGGTTTGATTATTGAAGCATTTCGGCCACCTTGTTGCGCAGCTCATCGCCTCTTAGGTTTTTGGCCACAATGTTTCCATTGGCATCCAACAACACACTGTGCGGAATGGATTGAACGCCATACAGTTTGCCGGCTGCATTGCCCCATCCTTTAAGGTCGGAAACATGGGCCCAAGTAAGCTGGTCGTCGGCAATGGCTTGCAACCATTTTTCACGGTCGGTGTCAAAAGAAACTCCAAAAACATCGAAGCCTTTATCTTTAAAATCTTTGTATATCGCAACGATATTTGGGTTTTCAGCGCGACAGGGCTGACACCACGATGCCCAAAAATCAACCAATAAAACTTTTGCGCCTACTTTGTCCGAAAGTTTAACCAAACTATCATTGGGTCCGGCTTGTTCAAAATCAATAAACGGCATTCCTACGGCAACTTTTTTAAGCACCAATACACGGTCGTACAACTCGTTGAGGTAGCTCGATTTTACCGATTCGTCAAAGTTAACCACCAACGATTCCAACTCATCGAGTTCAAATTGAAAAGTGTTGCGATACAGAAGGTATTGTGCCACAACATCTTTGTTGTTGGCGCGGATATAATCCACCAAAAATTTATTCTTTTCTTTTTCAGCTTGTTGATAAGCCTCTTCAGCACTTTTTAGTGCAGCTTCATCGCCGGCTTCCTCAGCCGATTTGTAGGCTTGGTAGTGTTGATAAAGCACCTCATCAAATTCTTCAAACTTATCATTAAAAGCAAGATAGCGCTCATGAATGGGTGAACCGGTAATCTCTGCTTGTTGCAAATTATCGGGATTGGCTTTCACTGTTATTTCGACGGCTTCAGCAAAAAAAGGCACTGTTCCGCGCATATCTTCAAAAACGATAAAAAGCATTTCGGGCTGCGCGATATCACCTTTAAGTTGGGCCACTCCGGCGGCAACTTTTACCGAATCAATTACTTCCCAACTATCAGTTGTGCGTTTTTGAACCTTCACCTGTTTGCCATCGAAATTTTCGATGCTAAGGGTCAGTTTAAATTGTGGTGTAGCCTTATCGGCTGAATTACAGGCCGAAAAGCCTATCAAAATTACAAATGCAAAGAATAAAATACGGTTCATGGGTGTGAGGTTTTTGTCATAATGAAGACAAATCTATTGTTTTTTTTGAAATGAAAATAACTGTTCTGTTTTTTTTAACACAAGGTTAAAGAGAAAAACGAAAGCTCAAAGTTGAATTGAAACTAATTTTTCTTGGGTCGAACGGAGAAGAAATAACTCAATAAAAGGATCAATATTTGTGTGGCTATCACGCTCAGCAAAGTGCGCAAAAGGGTATAACCTATTAGCTCGAAGCTAAATGACTCGAGTAAAAACAAGGCCAAATGATGCAAAAAAACCAAGGACAAAGTGTAGCTGAACCACCAGCGCAGGCCCATTTGCGTCAGCCCGGGCCGGCTTACCATTTCGGGCTGTTTGGCTCCGGTAGCCAACTGAATTACGTATGGTCGCATGAAAGCCATAAACACTGTGGCTGCTGTGTGCAGGCCGGGCGTTGACATAAAACTGTCCAGAGTAAATCCCGTAGCAAAGCCAAGCAGCAGCAATGCCCATCCCGGCAATGAAAGAGGAAGCATCAAAACAAAAAGCACATACACAAATGGATTGATGTAGCCGCCCCATTCTATGTTATTCAGAATCAACACCTGGAACAACATCAAGAAGAAAAACCGTAGTATGTTGTTCCCCAGATTATTCATTTGTTTTGATGGTTGAAAGTGCATCCAACTCGGCACGGTGACTGTTTTTAACCACGTACACATTGCGAAGTTTTCCAAAATCGGTTTGAAATCTCACCCGGGCAGTGTTCAAATTTCCCCTTTCCGATTCGATGAGCTCGTCCACAGTGCCCACCATCAATCCTTCGGGAAAAACAAATGAGTGTCCACTGGTAACAATGGTATCACCTTCCGAAGGAATCACATGCGACGGAATATCAACCACTTCGGCAATGCGATAATCGCCACCCTTCCAATGTAAATTGGCAATTTGATCGTTATTTTTAAAACGAACGCTAAGGGTGGCATGTTTATGCAGGAGCGACATGGCTGTGGCATAATGTTCGCTCACTCCAATAATAATTCCTGCCACGCCTTCAGGCGAAACAAGACCCATATCTTTAGTAATACCATCGCGATAGCCTTTGTTGATGATGATGTAATTGTTGCGCATATCAACAGAATTGCTCACCACCCTTGCTGCCACATATTCAAAAATTTGACTTTGCAAAACACTGTCGGGCTCGGGAATAGCAACCCGCATCACAGCAAGTTGTTGCATAAGTTGAGCATTTTGTTGCACCAAGCGGGTGTTTTGTTGCTGCAATGAAAAGTAGTTGTTGATGTCGCTATTGAAATGGTAAATGGCTCCAACCAAATTATTGGTTCGGTGGTTGATGGCAGCGCGCTGAAACGTATGACCACGGCTGAGCATCACCAATGCAACAACCTCGAGAAGCACAAAAAGCAGGATAAAATTGTGTCGCTGTATAAATCGAATAAGGTTAATCATGCCTTTGGCCTATGCTTAAACTATTTGATGAGGAAGGGGAATTTATCAAAGTTTTTGAGGGCAATTCCTGTTCCGCGTGCCACGGCACGCAGAGGATCTTCGGCTACATGCACCGGTAGTTTGGTTTTTTGATGCAGTCTTTTGTCGAGGCCTCGCAACAATGACCCTCCTCCGGCCAAATAAATTCCGGTACGGAAAATATCGGCCGACAGCTCCGGTGGTGTCATTTCCAAGGCGTTAAGCACTGCTGCTTCAATTTTCGAGATGCTCTTATCGAGACAATGTGCAATCTCAATATAATTGACCAGAATCTCTTTAGGGATACCTGTCAGCATGTCGCGGCCATGCACCGGAAAATCATCAGGCGGGTTGTCAAGGATTGGCAATGCCGATCCCACCTCAATTTTTATTCTTTCGGCGGTGCGCTCGCCAATGGTGATGTTGTGTTGTTTGCGCATATACTCTTCAATGTCGGAATTGAAATCGTCGCCGGCAATGCGAATGGATTTGTTGTTCACAATACCGCCCAAAGCAATCACAGCAATTTCGCTGGTTCCTCCTCCGATATCAATAATCATGTTTCCGGTGGGTTCCAGCACATCAATTCCAATCCCGATGGCCGCCGCCATAGGCTCATGAATCAGCCTAACTTCTTTAGCGCCGGCTTGTTCGGCTGAGTCTTTCACGGCACGCTCTTCCACCTCGGTAATGCCCGAAGGAATACAAATAACCATTTTAAGTGCAGGAGGAAAAAACCTACTCTTGATTCCAATCATTTTGATCATTTCGCGCATCATGTGCTCGGCAGCCTGAAAATCGGCAATCACGCCATCGCGCAGCGGACGAATGGTTTTAATGTTTTCGTGGGTTTTTCCATGCATCATCATGGCTTTTTTTCCAACGGCAATAATACGTCCGGTGTTGCGCTCAATGGCAACAATGGAGGGTTCATCCACCACAACTTTATCGTTATAAATGATGACGGTGTTGGCAGTGCCAAGGTCAATGGCTATTTCCTTATTTAGGAATGAAAACAATCCCATATCTGTGTGTTATTTATTTCCTTTTTAATGTTTAAAATGCCTGTTGCCGGTAAAAGCCATGCCCATACCTGCTTGGTTGCAAAAGTTGATCGTGTCGTTGTCCCGCACTGATCCTCCGGGTTGTACCACTGCCATGATGCCGGCTTGTGATGCCAATTCGACAGAATCGGCAAAGGGGAAAAAGGCATCTGATGCCATCACGGCACCTTTCAAATCGAACCCCAACTCATGCGCCTTGGCGATGGCTTGTTTCAAGGCATCAACGCGTGAAGTTTGACCGATGCCGCTTCCTACCAGTTGTTTGTTTTTGACTAAAACAATGGCATTGGAGCGGGTGTGTTTCACAACTTTATTGGCAAAAACCAAATCATCTAACTCAGCATCAGTTAGTTTTCTTTCGGTAACCAAGTGCATTGCTGAGGCTTCTTCAGTAATCAAATCTCTTTCTTGCATTAAAATGCCGTTCAAAATGCTCCGGTATTGTGATGATGGAAAGTGTGTGGCACGATGGCGCAAAATTATTCTATTTTTTCGAGAGCAGAGCAGCTCAAAGGCCTTTTCTTCAAACGCGGGAGCGATAATGACTTCAAAAAACAAGCTGTTAATGAGCGTTGCCGTGGCTTCATCCACAGCTTTGTTGCTTACCAAAACACCTCCGAAAGCCGAAACAGGGTCGCCTGCCAAAGCGGATTGGTAAGCCTCTGATAAAGTATCGCGAGAAGCGATTCCACAGGTGTTGTTGTGCTTGAGGATGGCAAAAGTGGTGCTTTGAAATTCGTTCATTAAACTGAGGCCGGCCTCTAAGTCCAACAAATTATTGTACGAAAGATCTTTGCCATGCAGCTGTTCAAACAGCTCGTCGAGTGGACCGTAAAAAACACCTTTTTGGTGCGGATTTTCGCCATAACGCAAGGGTTGCGGATGGTTAGCAGCGATCCTCAGCTGAGCCGTTTCGCCTTGAGCAAACCAGTTATAAATGGCGGCATCGTATGCCGAACTAACGCCAAAAGCATAACCTGCAAAGCGTTTGCGGTCGCTGAGTGTGGTGGTGCCATTGTCTTTTTCCAAAAGCTCAATCAAGGCATCGTAATAGTCCGATGAAGGAACGATACACACATCCTGATAGTTTTTGGCAGCGGCACGAATGAGCGAAATACCTCCGATATCAATTTTTTCGATGATGGTGTTTTCATCAGTTGTTTGGCGAAGGGTAGATTCAAAAGGATACAAATCAACAATCACAAGGTCAAAGGAGGGAATTGCGTATTGTGTCATCTCTTGCTGATCGGTAGTGTTTCCGCTTCTTCCTAAAATGCCTCCAAACACTTTTGGATGCAGGGTTTTTACCCTTCCTCCAAGAATTGAAGGATAACCGGTGAGCGTTTCAACCGCTTCAACAGGAATTTTCAAAGCCTCAATAAATTGATATGTACCGCCTGTGGAGTAAATTTTTACGTTTTGGGCGTGTAACTTTTCCACAATCTCGTCGAGGCGATCTTTATAAAATACAGAGATTAAGGCAGTTTGTATCTTTTTTAACATGTTGATTTTAAGATTGAAACATTTTGCAAGATTATAAAAAAAAGCCGTTGATTGTTGCGGGCCACACCAATTAAACAGGAAAAATGCTCTGATGGATAAAATTTCAATCTTGTGCAACGATCGAAAGGTGGTTTGATTTTCCAATAGATTCAATGCAAAGGTTCGATAAAAAACCTGCGCTGCCGCAGTAGAAAAAGGTAGTTTTGTCTTCCTTTTTCTTGCCTTATCAAGATTTGATTACTTTTACGTTGAAAATATCGGATTATGCTTTTATTTATTCGTCTGCTAAAGGAAAGTTTCCAGTTTGCCGTGATGGCCTTGCTGGTGAACAAAGTAAGAACCATTCTGTCATTACTGGGCATTACAATAGGTATTTTTTCCATCATTGCGGTTTTTTCAGTTTTTGACAGCCTCGAAAAAGCTATTCGAAGCGAAGTCAATTCGCTGGGCGAAAATGTGTTGTTTATTCAAAAGTGGCCTTGGTCCACAGGTTCTGATTATCCTTGGTGGAAATACTGGCAACGACCTGAGGCCAATTTGCGAGAGCTTGCCGAGCTTGAAAAGCGCAGCAATGCGGCACAGAGTTTTGCTTTTATGACCGGGACAAACAAAAGCCTCAGCTTTCTTTCAACCACGGTTGAAAATGTTTCGGTGAACGCCGTTTCGCACAACTACGCTGAAGTGATGCCTTTTGACTTGGAAGCGGGCAGGTATTTCACCGCGCAAGAATCGCAGTCGGGCCGAAATGTGATCATCATTGGTGCCGAAGTGTCGGAAGCTTTGTTTCCCGGCATTGATCCTATTGGACAAACGGTGAAGGTTTTTGGGTTGAAAATGGATGTGATAGGGGTGATTAAAAAACAAGGAGAAAACCTTTTCGGTAACTCCAACGATAAGTCGGCGATTATACCGGTAAAGTTTGGCCGAAACGTAATTGACCTTCGCAATGGAACGTCCATTGTTGCCAAAGCAAAGCCCGGTGTTGCAATGGATGAATTTATGGACGAGCTCACGGGCATTATGCGTTCAATTAGAAAAATCAAACCCACGGGCGAAGACAATTTTTCTATCAATGAAATGGACATCATCAACAAATCATTCGACCAACTGTTTGGCGTGATTGCCATTGTTGGCTGGATCATTGGGGGTTTTTCGTTGCTGGTAGGTGGTTTTGGAATCGCTAACATCATGTTTGTTTCGGTGAAAGAACGCACCAGCCAAATCGGGATTCAAAAATCGTTGGGAGCCAAAAACTATTTTGTTTTGCTTCAGTTTCTTTTCGAGGCTATTTTTCTTGCCGTTCTTGGCGGTATAGTAGGCTTGTTGATCGTGTTCGTGATGAGCGTTTCTGTCAGCAATTTAACCTCTTTCCAAATGAGCTTGTCGCTACAAAACGTTATTTTGGGCCTCAGTGTATCGGGTCTCATTGGTTTGGTTTCGGGTTTTGTGCCGGCTTGGTCGGCCTCACGCCTCGATCCTGTTGAGGCCATGCGTTCTAATTTTTAAGCTATTAATATAATTTGATGTGTTTTATTCACTTTGGCTTTTGGCTTTAACAGCTTCATACCAAGTTGATAGATCAATATTTGACGCTGGTTAGGTGTGCTGAGGCCGGGAAAAAAAAGACTTTGATTCCGTTTTAATCTTCATATCTTTACGGATTAAACAATTTTTGGATGGATAGCAGGTGGATTTTAAAGCAACAGGGTGATAGTGAGGTAGTAAATAAGTTGATGGAAGTACTTTCTGTTGACAAGAATGTTGCTAACCTGCTTGCACAACGTCAAATATCAACTTTCGAGGAAGCTAAACGTTTTTTCAGACCCGATTTTGACCAACTCCACGATCCTTATCTGATGAAAGATATGGACAAAGCCGTTGAGCGCGTGCTTAAAGCCATTGACCAAAACGAAAAAATTCTCATTTACGGCGACTATGATGTGGATGGTACAACCTCGGTTGCCTTGGTGTATTCATACCTCAAAAAATTCTTCAAAAAACGAATTGAATTCTACATTCCCGATCGCTACGACGAAGGTTATGGCATTTCATACAAAGGCATTGACCATGCTGCAGAAAATGGTTTCAATTTGGTGATTGCATTGGATTGCGGCATCAAGGCGGTAGAAAAAATAAAATATGCCAGCACACGAAATGTTGATTTCATTATTTGCGACCACCATCGCCCGGGCGATGTGCTGCCCGAAGCCATTGCCGTGCTCGATGCCAAGCGTACCGATTGCAACTATCCATTTAAAGAACTTTCGGGCTGTGGCGTAGGTTTTAAGCTAATATCGGCCCTCGCGGCAGAGCAAAAAGAACCTTTCGATTCCATTATGCAACTTATAGATTTGGTGGCCATCAGTGTGGCTGCCGATATCGTTCCTATTGTAGGCGAAAACCGTTTTTTGGCTCATTATGGCCTGCGGTTAATCAACACCAATCCCAGGCCGGGCATTGAGGCGGTGCTGAGTTACTCACAAGTGTTGCGCAATCCCAACCAAAAAAATGGAGAGCCGGCCTTCAGCCGCGAACTCACCATCAGTGATTTGGTGTTTCTTATCGGTCCGCGTATCAATGCCGCCGGTCGCATTGAAAAAGCCAGCGACAGCGTGCGTTTGCTGTTGGCAGAAAAAATGAGCCACGCCGAAAAATTGGCCAGCGCCATCAACGATATGAACACCGAACGCCGAAGCCTCGACAACAATATTACCGAAGAGGCTTTAGCAATGATCGAAAATGATCCTTTGCTGAAAAATGCGAAAAGCACAGTACTATACAACAAAAACTGGCACAAAGGTGTAATTGGCATTGTGGCATCGCGCCTCACCGATACCTACTATCGGCCCACCATCATCCTCACACGTTCCAACAACCTCATCACCGGTTCGGCACGATCCATCAAACATTTTGATGTGTATGATGCCATTGATCACTGTTCGGATTTGCTCGAACATTTTGGTGGTCATAAGTATGCAGCGGGTCTTTCAATGAAATCGGAAAACTTAGATGCTTTTGTAGAAAAGTTCCATCACTTTGTGAGCCGAACTATTGATGATGAAATACTTATTCCGGAAGTTGAAATAGATATATTGTTAAATTTCAGTCAGATAGTCCCCAAATTTCTACGCATCCTCAAACAGTTTGCTCCTTTTGGTCCGGGCAATATGGCACCTATTTTTAGAACCGATCAGGTGGTGGATACCGGTCGCATCCGTGTTGTAGGTAAAAACCATTTAAAACTCGAACTGATGCAGCTTCAAGAGCGCAGCGATCCCATTTCGGCCATTGCGTTCCAGCAGGGCGACCATTTTAAAGCCATCAAAAGCGGAAAACCTTTTAGTGTATGTTACCATATCGAAGAAAACGAGTGGCAAGGCAAAATAAATATGCAGTTGAATATAAAAGACATCCAGTTTTTCGATTAGGCTTTTTTTGCTATCAGTTTTTGCTTGCAGGAGGTTAAAACAGATGTTCCCAAACAACTTTAATCATTAAGAACAACCCAAAAGCCATTAACCCGATTCCTGCTGTTCGGTTAAACATGCCGATCACCTTTTGGTTGAGAAACCTTTTAATGCTGAAGGCGGCATAAGCTTTGCCAATGTCGCTCAGCAAAACAATCATCAACGTTCCTGCAAAAAAGTAGGTCAACTCCAATTCTTTGCCTCCAAAACGGGCCGAGATACCCACTACAACACCAATCCAAAATATCCAAACAAAAGGATTGATTACATTCATAAAAAAGCCCTTGGCGATATAGGTAAACCATCGCGGGCCACTGATTTTAACCGGCAGCTCCGGATTTTCGTTTCCTTCGGTAACCACCTTTCGGGTGTAAGTCACAAGTCCGAAAATGATAAGGATAGCGCCACTGGCAATTCCAAACCAAAGATAGTTACTGGGTTCGGTAACAATTTGCACTGCACCCATCAGGCACAACACCACCATGAGCAGGTCGTTGAGGAAAATGCCGATAGCAAGTAAGGTTGCCGGCCAAAAGCCCCTGTGGATGCTCGTTTGCACCAAAGAGAAAAAAGCAGGTCCGAAGCCAAAAAAAGTTGCTAATGTGATGCCAAGCAAAACACCTTCAATAAAAATATGCCCCATCGTGGTTTTTTGTAGTAAGAAATAAAATCAACGCTTCTTTGGATTCATTATTTTATCTTTCGCTTAAAAACCTCTCCCACTCTTCAAGGCGTGCACCCTTCATTACCCGTGGAAATTTATTGGCGCTGCCTTCTTTTCCAAGCTTTTTCATATAGTCGTGAAACACTTGAGCCGGCAGCACCTCCATAAAAATATGGGTGATGGCTTCTGTGCGTTCTACCATATAGTCATCGTTGAGGGTATTCAGATACCCATCAATTTTTGCAATGGCTTCATCGTGATCAAAAACATCATTGGTTCCGATGTACCAGCGGTGAGCAAACATGGCCCCATATCGGAAACCCGAAACCGTAAACTCACTGATAGAGATGTTCATTTCTTCCTGCAAAAGCTCAATGGCACGGCTCATATTTTCTACCGAAAGATGCTCACCACAGATACTCAAAAACTGTTTGGTACGACCGGTAATGATGATTTCGCATTGTTCAACATTGGTGAATTTGATGGTGTCGCCAATAAGATAGCGCCAGGCTCCTGCATTGGTTGAAATCAGCAAGGCATATTCCACATTTACTTGTGCTTGCCGCAAATTGAGGGTTATGGGATTGTCGCGCAGATTGCCTTCGTCGTCGAAATTTTGCTCATTGAAAGGTATAAATTCATAATAAATGCCATTGTCAACAATCAGCTGCATAATGCGCTTGTCTAAGCGCGTTTGGTAGGCGATATAGCCTTCCGAGGCTAGGTAACTCTCTGAATAAATGACAGGTTTACTAAAAAGCTTCTCGAAACTTTTTTCGTAAGGCGCAAACGAAACGCCACTATGAACATACACCGTGAGGTTGGGCCAAATATCATGGATGGTGTTGAGGTTGTATTCTTTAATGATACGTTCGAGCAATATTTGCACCCAAGCAGGCACCCCCACAACCACGCCAATATCCCATGAAGGTGCTTTGCGTACCATTTCATTGAGTTTGGTGGCCCAGTCGCTTGTTTTCGAAATGCGTCGTCCGGGTTTGTAAAAATGTTCAAACCAAAAAGGGATGTTTCCGGCAGTAATACCAGAGAGGTCGCCGGCAAAATAAGTGCCGTTGTATTGCAAGTGGGTGCTTCCACCAATCATTAAAATGCCTTTTTCATAAAAATGAACAGGGAAATCATACTTGGTCGTCGAAACCAGTTGGCGGATGCTGGCCCTTTTAATCGAAACGAGCATGTCTTCAGTAATCGGAATGTGCTTGCTCGAAGCTTCTGACGTGCCTGAACTCAAAGCAAAATACTTTACTCTTCCGGGCCAAGCAACATAAGCTTCTCCATTTAAAGCCCTGTACCACCACTGTTTATACATTGAATTGTAATCAAAAACAGGCACCTTTTGCGCAAAATCATTCATAAGGTCGCTGCCGTCGAGAATGGCTTCAAAATCATATTCTTCACCAAAAGCAGTAAACTGTGCCTTGCGCAACAGCTTTTTCAACTGCAACGTTTGGGATAGAACGGGGTTGTGCCGCTGCTTCCTCAGTTCAACAGGCATATTACGCAATTCGTAGGCCTTTTTAATAATATGTCCAATGATTGGCATGTTGTGTCAAATTAATCTGTGGGCAAAAATAGAAAACATTTTAAACTAAAACTATCACCCTGCCCATAGGGTAAGGAGGGCGTGAGATAACTACCTACAAATCAATATCGTTGGTTTGACGGAAGGTAGCCTTTGACTGAAAAAAACTATTGAGAGCCATCAACAGATTAAAACCAGCTTCGCAGTGCTAACTGAAAGCGATTGAAGCGCAGCTTAAACCTTCATCGCAATTCAAAAAATAAAATATTCTTTCGGTTTTTAAAATTTCTCTGTTATTTTTATAACAAAACAAGGCTTTTGCTACATTTGTGGTTCAAAATTTTAAGATGGGTTCGGTTGAACCGCGATAGAAAAACATTAACTTACTGATTATCAAGCAAAAATATGATGTGGATTAACAAAATTATTGCCGGCATGTTACCATACATGCCAAAAGGTTTGGTGTGGTTGTTTTCAAAACGCTATATCGCAGGAAAAAAAATTGAAGATGCCATTGAAATCAGCCGAAAACTGAACGCCGAAGGCATGATGGTGACCATTGATTTGCTGGGCGAATTTATCACCGAACTGAAGCAGGCTGAGGCCAACAAAAACGAGTACCTCAACATTATTGACACCATTCAAAAAGCAAAAATTGATGGTAATTATTCTTTAAAACCTACAATGTTCGGCTTGTTGATTGACACAGAGGTTTGCTATACCAACATACGTGAAATTGTTGCCAAAGCTGCTTCATACAATAATTTTGTGCGCATTGATATGGAAGATTCTCAGTGTGTTGACTTAGAAATTGATTTGTTTCGCCGGCTCAAGGCCGAATTTCCAAAAAATGTTGGATTGGTATTTCAAGCCTACCTCAAACGCACTTTGGGAGATCTCACAAATCTTTTGGATATTCACAGCAAAGAAATTCCAATCAATTACCGATTGTGCAAGGGTATTTATGTTGAATCGGAAAAAATTGCTTATAAAAAATACGAAGAAATCAACGCGCACTACCTTGAGGATCTTGAATTTATGTTCAAAAATGGAATTTATCCCGGTATTGCTACCCACGACAAACCATTGATTGAAGGCGCCTACAAATTGATTGAAAAATACAAAGTTCCACGCGAGATGTATGAGTTTCAAATGCTTTATGGTGTTACGCCTCAGCTGCGCAAATCCATTATTGACGAAAACCACCGCATGCGCATCTACGTTCCCTTTGGCGAGCAATGGTTTGCCTATTCAACGCGTCGCCTCAAAGAAAACCCATCAATGGCCAAAGAAATTATTAAGGCACTATTTTGGAGAAAATAATTTTCAATAACCATTTAAAAAGGGAGAGATAATACAACAAAATTATCATCTCCCTTTTTTGTTTAAAGGCTATAAAAACCAGCTATTTGTATGCTTTTCGTTTTTTTCTTACCTTTGCACCCTTATTTATACCGTTCATCAATATTTACATAATGGAAAAGTCAAGGATTCTTTTTGTGGAGCAAGCCATCACACCCTATCTTAAAGAGACCCACATGAGCAAAATAGGGAGATTTTTGCCTCAGGGTATTCAGGAAAGGGGCAAAGAAATCCGCACTTTCATGCCACGCTTTGGTAGCATTAACGAGCGTCGAAATCAACTTCACGAAGTAATACGCCTTTCGGGCATGAATTTGATCATCAATGAAACCGATCATCCGTTGATTATTAAAGTGGCCTCTATACAACAGGCCAGAATGCAGATTTATTTTATTGATAATGAGGATTTTTTTCACCGGAAATTTACCATAAAAGACAAAGCAGGACGTTTTTACGAAGACAACGACGAGCGCACCATATTTTTCTCGCGCGGCGTAATCGAAACAGTAAAGAAATTAGGCTGGGGTCCGGATATCATTCATTGCCACGGCTGGATGTCGGCCTTAGTGCCATTATATGTTAAAAGAGCTTTTAAAGACAACCCGCTTTTTACCGATGCTAAAGTGGTGTATTCCTTATATGGCGACGATTTCAAGGAAACGTTTCGCGAAAGTTTTGAGAAAAAATTACGCCTTCCGGGCATCACTCCTAAAGACCTCAAATACTATAAAGAATCAAACTACGTTAACATCACCAAAGCTGCCATTGATTATGCCGATGCCATCATCGTTGCAAGCGACAAAGTGAACCCCGAACTGTTGGCCTACCTCGAAGATAAGAAAAAACCAATACTCGTTCACCCAAGCGTTGACAACTATGTTGAAGACTACAACACATTCTACGACAGCCTACTTGGAAAAAAATAAAACATAAACGTAAATTCCATTCACTTTGAAAAAACTATTTTACGGCCTGAAGCACCGGCATATGGTTTTGTTTTTGGTTGGATCGCTCATCATCGGCACCGCCTGCACCAAACGACCCAACCAAATAGGTTCTGATATTCAACCCAATGCAGGTTTGATTCAGTTACAATACAGCGACACCATTGAACTTACAGCATACAGCTTGTTGGAAGATTCGCTCCGTACCGACCGCACCGAATCCAACCTGCTGGGAAGTATGAAAGACCCCATATTTGGAACTACAACCGCAGGTTTTTACACCCAAGTGCGCCTTTCGACCAGCACCCACAACTTTGGAACAAACCCACAGTTAGATTCCTTGGTTTTGCAACTGGTTTATTCAGGCTATTATGGCGATACCACAAGCATGCAAACCATTCATGTGCATGAGCTGCTCGACAGTTTGACAATTGATTCGGCCTACTACTCCAACCAATTGAAAGCCACAGGCGATGTGGATTATGCCAACTACAGTTTTAGGCCCAAGCCCAAAAGCCGATTCATTTTTGGTGCTGACACTTTGGCTGCTATGATTCGCGTGCGCCTCAGCGACCAGTCTGCTGAATTGGGCAACAAACTTTTGGCAGCAGATTCAACAAGCTTGTCGGGCAATACTGCTTTTTTAAGATACTTTAAAGGCCTTCGGGTCACTGCCGAAACCACCTCACAAGGAGGTGCCATACTGTTTTTCAACTTGCCGGTGACGCAATCAAAAATGACGCTTTACTACAACAATGCTGAGGAAGACTCTCTGCGCTACGAATTTTTTATCACCAGCTCCGAAGCTCGCTACAACACCTACGACCATAATGGTTATGCCGATGCTGATGCGTCTTTAAAAAACCAAGTGCTGAACGGCGATACCCTGCTGGGTCGCGATAAGTTTTATTTACAGTCAATGAATGGACTAAAAGCCCGCATACGCCTCAATGGTTTGAATGAAATTCGCCAAAAAGCCCCCGGAAAAATTGTTGTAAACGAAGCCAAATTGATCTTTACAAGCATGGAGTTAGACACCGTACGCTACTTTGTGCCTTCGCAATTGGCACTCGTTCGCAGCAACGGCCAAGGAGGTTATTCTGTGTTGAGCGACCAAATTATACCCAATGTAGGCGAAGGCTATTTTGGTGGTATCTACAGAAAGCAATCCAACAACTATCAGTTCCGCATCAACCGCTATGTGCAAGATTTGCTGAGTGCTGACAGCAAACTCAATGATCCGGGGCTTTACTTGATCATTCAAGGTTCTGCTTCAAGGGCCAACCGACTGATTTTGAACGGAACTCATCCGCAAGTGGATTCACTCACACGTTTGCAACTACAACTCAACTATTCAGTTATTAACGATTAGTGGGTTTCTCCATTTTTTACAAAAAAGTTCACGCGCAAAGTCAACTTCATTTGCAGTTCTTTTGATGTGAAATATACTCCTGATTTTAAGCAAGATAGATTCCTAAATTTGGGCAATCGTTTCCTGTTTTGAAGAAACATTCCCAAAATCACAGGCTAAAAAATGAAATTATACTACTTTAGCTAAAATTTTTAGATGACAGATTTGAAATCAAGCACCAACAACCATAAAACAACCATAAAATGTGCGGAATAGTTGCTTACATTGGCCCAAAAGATGCCTACCCAATTTTAATTAGCGGACTTAAACGCCTCGAGTACAGAGGTTATGACAGTGCCGGAATTGCTTTGCTCGACCAAGAACTTTTGGTATATAAAACCAAAGGAAAAGTGAGCCAGCTCGAAGACCACGTAAAAGAAGCCCACCTGAAAGGAACCATCGGCATAGCCCACACCCGCTGGGCTACCCACGGCGAACCCAATCAAGTAAACGCCCATCCGCATTACTCCCAGTCAAAAGAGATTGCACTTATCCACAATGGCATCATCGAAAATTACGCCTCCTTAAAACATGAACTTGAAGCCAGAGGCTATGGATTTCAATCCAACACCGACACTGAAGTGCTCACCAATTTAATTGAGGATATTAAATTGAACGAAGAAGTAAGCCTATTTGATGCCGTGCGCATTGCCCTCAACCAAGTTACGGGTGCTTATGCCATTGTTGTCATGTCGCGTGATGATCCGGACACCCTTATTGCGGCGCGCAAAGGAAGCCCGTTGGTGATTGGCATAGGCACCAACGATTTTTATGTAGCCTCCGATGCTACACCTATTATTGAATACACCAAAAACGTGGTTTACCTCGATGATGAAGAGGTGGCTTTAATCCGCAGGAATCAACACCTGAAGATTAAAACAATCCGTAACCATGAAAAAACACCCTATGTTGAAAAGCTCGAAATGAACCTCAGCGCCTTGGAAAAAGGTGGTTTTGAACATTTTATGTTAAAGGAAATTTATGAGCAACCCTCTTCAATCCGCGACAGCATGCGGGGTCGCATCCATTTGGATCAAGGCACGGTTACTTTAGGCGGCATCATAGAATATGAGCAAAAACTCTTGAATGCCAACCGCATCATCATTGTGGCTTGCGGCACATCGTGGCACGCCGGTTTGGTGGGTGAATATCTTTTTGAGGACATTGCTCGTATTCCAGTTGAAGTGGAATACGCCTCCGAATTTCGTTACCGCAATCCCGTCATTTATGAGCGAGATGTGGTAATTGCCATTTCGCAGTCAGGCGAAACAGCCGATACCTTGGCAGCCATAGAACTTGCCAAATCAAAAGGCGCCACCATTCTGGGGATTTGTAATGTAGTAGGATCATCTATTGCACGAGCCACCCATGCTGGCAGCTACACCCATGCCGGTCCGGAAATCGGCGTAGCCTCTACCAAAGCATTCACGGCACAAGTAACGTTGCTCACCCTTTTTGCTTTGCGTTTGGCCCAAATGCGCGGCACTATTGGTCGGTCGCGTTTCATGGAAATCATTACAGAGCTGAGTCTTATCCCCGAAAAGGTGCAAGAAACCTTGAAAGAAAGTGCCAAAGTCATTGAAATTGCCGAAAAGTTTAAAGATGTTCGCAATTTTCTTTATCTCGGGAGAGGATACAACTTTCCGGTGGCACTCGAAGGAGCACTCAAACTTAAAGAAATCTCATACATCCACGCCGAAGGCTATCCTGCTGCCGAAATGAAACATGGACCCATAGCCCTTATTGACGAAGAAATGCCTGTGGTGATTATAGCCACCAATAAAGGGACTTATGACAAGGTAGTGAGCAATATTCAAGAAGTAAAAGCACGAAAAGGACAAGTGATTGCAATTGTGACCAAAGGCGACGTAGAAGTGCGCCGATTGGCCGACTATGTGATTGAAATTCCCGAAACGGAAGAAATGCTCGTGCCACTTTTGGCCACCATTCCATTGCAAAAACTCGCCTACCACATTGCTGTGATGCGCGGTTGCAATGTGGATCAACCCCGAAACCTTGCAAAATCGGTAACTGTAGAATAAGTTTTTATACATTTTTCGGGGCTTAACCCCAAATTAAACTCGGCCATTGATTGGCCGAGTTTTTTTGTTTTAGAAAAATGAACGAAAGCGGACAAAAACTGTCAATTCCGAACAGCTTTTAATACTGTCATACTAGCTGAAAAATAGATCATGAGTTTATTAATCAGTTATTTAAACATTTTGGCACATGCTTTGTTATATAGGTACTCAGTTACCTATTAAAGAAAATTTTACAACATGAAAACATACATCATTTTAATTAGCACACTCATCCTCATCAGCGGATCATATGTAAAAGCTGAGGGTATTGACTTGCAACCACGCCAGGAAGCTTACATCAACGATATTCCTTTTAATACCCAAGCTATTGCAGGTAGCATTGCCTTTGAAAAGGCGATAAACGTAACCTTCAAAATGGAAAAAGAAAGTTATATCAACGATATTCCGTTCGATACCAAAGCTTTAGCTGAGGAAAGTCTAATGGCAGCTGACACACATCATCTTCCGGCTTTAGCCGACGAAGCCCCTGTTGATGACATCCCTTTCGACACTGAAAAAATAGCAGCAGAACATCTAAAATAAACCCTAAATTAAAGACTCAAAAAACAATTTTCTCATATAATCTTTTGTGTTGGTTAAGTGAACAGGCGGAGGCGATCTCCGCCTTTCATGTTTTTAGCGAGATGCGTTTGGCGACAATATTTTTCTGAAGCTTCACGCAACAGCAGGAAAGCTTTATGATTTTACAAGACCCACCAAATTTGGAAACAAACCAAATAATGATCTAACGAATTGATACAAAATGTGTTAATCATGGCATACAAGTGAGTTTATATCCATATCATCCTTTGAAGCGGAGTGTTTGTAAATCGTCTATACGGCATTTAAAAAAATACACTAAGTTTGCACACAACGAACCTAAAAAGACCGGTTTATGCTTAAACAGATCCTTTTTGCACTGGTACTCATCGCAACCTTAGTTGTGTTTGCTTACACCATACGCAAGCTATTTCTCAACTTTAAGTTTACGAGAAAGAGCCCTTTACGCAACATTCCACAACGCATTAAAGTAACCTTAGAAGTGGCTATCGGGCAAACGAAAATTTTCAGGCATCCTGTCATGGGATTGCTACACGCCCTTGTGTTTTGGGGTTTTTTGGTCATTTTAGTCGGCAGCATCGAAATGGTGATAGACGGCCTTTTCGGCACCGAGCGTGTATTAAAATTTTTAGGACCGGTGTATGATGTCCTCATGGCCTTTGGCGATGTTTTTGCTGCAATCATTTTTGTTTCGGTGATGGTGTTTTTAATTCGGCGTTTATTCCTCAAAGTAAGTCGGTTCTATGGTCCCGAAATGAAAGCTGTTTCAAAGGCTGATGCCAATTTGGCGCTTTCATTTATCCTTTTGCTGATGGTGAGCTTGTTGGGAATGAACACTTTTTACATTCTGGAAAACCAATCCGAAGGTACAACATTGGCAGGTGTTTATCCGGTAAGTCTTTTTATAGCCGGTTTATTTGGCCCGCTTTCTTCATATACCATCCATTTTTGGCACGAATTCAACTGGTGGGCACACATTGTTTTGATTTTTGTGTTTGCCAATGTTTTGCCTTATTCCAAACATTTCCATGTATTTATGTCGGTTCCCAACGTCTTTGTGAGCCGCATCAGTCCTTTAGGTTATGTTGAAAACATGGATAGCATTACACAAGAAGTGAAAATGATGCTCGATCCTCAGGCCGCTTTTGCTGCCAGCACCGAAGCGCCACCCAAATTTGGTGTTTCCGATGCCGAAGATGTGAGTTGGGTCAATTATATGAATGCGCTATCATGTACTGAATGTGGACGTTGCACCGCTGTTTGTCCGGCCAATATCACAGGAAAACTTCTTTCGCCGCGCAAAATTATGATGGACGTTAGAGCCAGGATGAAAGAAAAAGGACCCGGACTTCAGAAAGAAGGCTTAAGCTTTAGCGATGGCAAATCACTTCTGGGCGATTATATCACCGAAGAGGAGCTTTGGGCCTGCACCATGTGCAATGCTTGCGCGCAAGAGTGCCCGGTAAACATTCACCAGCCCTCCATTATTCTCGATATGCGCCGCTATCTTGTGCTTGAAAAATCGGCAGCACCGGCAGGATTAAACACCGCCTTCACCAATATTGAAAACAATGGTGCACCTTGGCAGTTTTCGCCTCACGACCGCTTGAAATGGGCCGAAGATCTTTATGTGAACACGAAAGAATAACCATCGAAAAACACTTTAAATGGAAAATAATATAAAAATAAACGTGCCAATCATGGCCGAAGTTGTAGCCGCCGGCCAGTATCCCGAATGGCTTTTTTGGGTTGGATCGGCAGGTGCTTTCGATGATAGATACAAAAAAGTAACCCGCGAATTTGTTAAAATTCTCAGCTTTTTAAAGATCAGTTACGCAGTACTCGGTACTGAAGAATCGGATAGCGGCGACTTGGCACGACGTGCCGGAAACGAGATGTTGTTTCAAATGCAGGCCCTCACCAACATTCAATTACTTGAGATGTATCAGGTTAAAAAAATTGTTACCTGCTGTCCTCACGATTACAACACCTTAAAAAACGAATATCCCGATTTGGGCGGACAGTATGAGGTGTGGCATCATACCCAATTCTTGAATAAATTTCTGGGTTCCATCGAAAAATACATCGAAAACAATCCCTTTAACAACCAAACCATTGTTTTTCACGACCCTTGCTATTTGGGTCGGGCCAACAATGAATATGATGCACCACGCGATGTTTTGGCTGCCATCCCTTCAAAAAAAGTGGAGATGAAAAGAAATCGAAGCTATGGATTGTGTTGCGGTGCCGGTGGTGGACAAATGTTCAAAGAAGCCGAAAAAGGTAACAAAGAGGTGTTTATCGAACGGACCGAAGAAGCAATAGAAACGGGTGCTGATATTATTGCAACGGCTTGTCCGTTTTGCATGGTGATGATGACCGACGGCATCAAATACAAGCACCGCGAAGACAGCATGAAGAATTATGATGTGGCCGAAATTGTGAGTATGGCATTGAATTTATAATTCTTTTTATGCCTTGCACCCAATGAGCTAAGCTTTGGCAGTTACTTTTTCAGGCTTGGACTCATCGTGTGATTCATTGTTCCAAAAATCTAAATCCTTTAGTTTCTGATCGAGTTTAAACTTTTGTAAAACAAAAGGAGCAAACTCTTTTACGCCCTCGTAAAAACGGGCCGCTTGCTGTTTTTCTTTGGAGATAAGCTTGTCTTCCACTTTTAAGTATCCCAACAGCATCATGAATAGGCTTAGCACAAGCACTCCTTTCAACAAACCGAAAACGGCTCCGGCAAGGCTGTTTAAAAAACCGAGCATGATGGTTTCCATCACCTTTTCAATGATTTTTCCAATGGCCGAAACAACCACCACCACCAACACCAGGGTGAGTACAAACGCTATCATATTGAGGTACTTACCACCCAATCCAAGTATTTCTCGAATAAAATCGGCAGTAACATCCGAAAAATAAAAAGCCAAATAAATTCCCAAAATCAGTGCTAACAATGAGGTAATGGAATGAATAAATCCTTTTCGATACCCTTGAATAGCGCTCAGGGCCAGTAGAACAACAAGAACAATATCAATGATTGCCATAGGCAGTTTATTTGCGTAGTCTTCGGGTGAGTTCGGTTGAAAAAACAAATTCATTCAACTCTTTGTTTTCTGTGTTCAAAATGCTGTTTTTATCTCCTTCCCACCACAGCTCACCTTTGTACAAAAAGCTAATTTTTTGTCCAATTTGCAGCACCGAGTTCATATCGTGGGTATTAATCACGGTTGTGATGTTATACTCCTCTGTAATTTCGCTGATCAGTTGATCAATTACCTCGGCAGTTTTAGGGTCAAGGCCCGAGTTGGGCTCGTCGCAAAACAGATAACTTGGGCTGTTGGAGATGGCCCGTGCAATGGCTACACGTTTCATCATTCCTCCGCTAATTTCGGAAGGGAACAGCTGGTTCACGTTTTCAAGATTCACTCTTTTCAGGCAAAAGTTCACCCGTTCAAGTTTTTCTTCGGGGCTCATTGTTGTGAACATATTCAACGGAAACATCACATTTTGCTCTACGCTAAGCGAATCAAAGAGGGCACCTCCTTGAAAAAGCACACCCATTTCCTTTCGGATGTCTTTTTTACGCTTCTCTGCCAAAGCCGAAAATGGACGATCGTCGAAGTTAATCTCACCTTGATCAATATCCAGCAATCCGATGCAGCATTTCATCAGCACCGTTTTGCCCGATCCACTCTGGCCAATGATGAGGTTGGTTTTTCCTTTCTCAAATTGAGTGCTCACGTTTTTGAGAACGTGATAGGTTCCAAACGATTTGTTGATATTCTGAACAGTGATCATACGAGCAGTAATTGGGTGAGAATGAGGTCGAAAAAAATAATAAGGATACTGCTTACAACTACTGCTTTGGTGCTGGCTTTACCCACTTCAACCGATCCGCCATCAACATTATAGCCCAAATAACCGGAAACCGACGCTATAATGAAAGCGAAAACCAAGGTTTTGATCATGGCATACACCACCGTGAATGGTTCAAACCAACTGCGCAATCCGGCAATAAAATCGGCAGAAGTTACCAATCCCGATACCAAACAGGCCACCCAACCACCCCATAGTCCAACAACGATGCTAAAAACGATCAACACCGGATTGAAAAGCATACTGGCCGTAATTTTTGGTAAGATGAGGTAGTTGGCCGGATTAACGCCCATCACGCGAAGGGCATCAATTTGTTCGGTAACGCGCATGGTTCCTATCTCTGAGGCAATGCGCGACCCCACTTTTCCTGCTAAAATCAAGCTGATAATGGTGGGCGAAAACTCCAAAATCATCATTTGCCGTGTTGTAAAACCTACCATAGTCAATGGAATGAGTGGCGAATCAATATTATAGGCCGTTTGAAGTGCAACAATTGCACCGGTAAACACCGAAATGATGGCTACAATACCAATAGAATCAACACCAAGGCCCACAAACTCAACCAACAACTGCCGTCTAAAGACTGGGCCTTTGTCGGGTCGTTTGAAAATTTCAGAAAGAAGGATCAGATATTCTCCAAGTAACTTGAGCATAGATCATGGGTTAAGAGCGTATAAAATTACAACAATCTACTATATGAAGGCCATTTGCGCTGAATAATCTATGCTCTAAACCAAGTTCGTTCACAGTAAAATCAGGTTCTTTGCTCACAAAAACGCACTATCTTTGTGCATTGAAAGCCAAAAACGGCTGTTTTTTTAATCTCAAATCATGCATTTATCATCGTTTATTAAAACCATCATTTTTATGCTCTTACTCGTTGGTTTTGGGGCTTGTAGCCAACGAATCATTCATCCGGGAGGAAAGAAAAAAAAGAACCGCGATTGTGATTGTCCCAAATGGTCATTTACACCGGTAAACAGCACACAAAGTACTTATTTGGCATATGAAGGACGATAGGGCTATTTTGTTGAAGTACTTTCCCGAAGCTGCAGTTGAGCAAGTGTTACGGGAGCTGACTGAAAAAAAATCTTTACTCCATTTCAGCAAGAGCCGTAGAACCAAGTTGGGCGATTATAGAACACCACTGCCCGGCAAACCACATCGTATTTCGTTGAATCACGATCTTAATCCGTATGAAATGCTCATTACTTTTGTGCATGAACTCGCGCATTTATACACCTATGAAAAGTATGGTCGCAACCATCAGCCTCATGGTAACGAATGGAAAAAATGCTTTGGACAATTGATGCACAGTTACTTAGATCTTCATCTTTTTCCGGAAGATGTAAAAAAGGAACTCATTCAGTATTTATATGGATCGAAAGCGGCCAACGGAAGCGACCTGAGCCTGCGACGTGTTTTAAAAAACTACGACACCAAAGCCTCTTCGCAGCACGTTGTTCTGGAGACGCTTGCAGAAAACACTTGTTTCAAAACAGCAGATGGGCGTGTTTTTCAGAAACTAGAACAACGAACAAAACGATTTAAGTGCCTCTGTTTGAACAATAAAAGGTATTTTCTATTCAGTCCGCTGGCAGTTGTTGAACCTATACGGTGCACAAATTAAAATCAATCCTTATATTTGACAAAAAATAGAACTAAAAAATATATCCAACTTATGACAACCAATAAAAATAACTATTGTGTGATCATGGCTGGTGGTGTTGGGGCTCGTTTTTGGCCCATGAGCACAATGGCCCGGCCTAAACAGTTTATTGATATTTTAGGAGTAGGTAAAACGCTCATCCAGATGACCTTTGATCGGTTTCTGAATATCTGTCCGGCCGAAAACATTTACATCGTTACCAACGAAATATACCGCGAACAAGTGTTGGAACAGCTCCCATTGATCAAACCATATCAAGTTTTGTGTGAGCCTGCGCGACGCAACACTGCACCCTGCATTGCTTATGCCACGCACGTGATTGAACAACAAAACCCAGATGCTGTGATTGTGGTTGCCCCCAGCGATCATGTGATTTTGAACGAAACAGAGTTTACCAAAAACGTGCTCGATGCTCTATTGGTGGCGCAAACACAGCCCTGGCTTATCACCCTTGGCATTGTTCCCAGTCGTCCGGATACCGGTTACGGCTACATCCAATACCTCGAAGGCAGCGTACTCGAAAAAGTTCCAGCCTTGCGAAAAGTGAAAACTTTCACCGAAAAACCCAGCCTCGATATTGCACTCTCTTTTATTGAAAGCGGCGATTTTTTGTGGAATGCAGGAATCTTTATCTGGTCGCTTTCGAGCATTAAAACAGCCTTTGAGCGGTATTTGCCCGAGGTTGAAGACCTTTTTAAAGAAGGAGCAGGAAAGTATAGTACCGATTTGGAAGCCGCATTTATTCGCCAGACCTATGCCGTTTGTAGAAATATTTCTATTGACTACGGCGTGATGGAAAAAGCTGATAATGTTTATGTTATGTCGGTTGATTTTGGCTGGAGCGACCTTGGAACCTGGGGTTCGCTTTACGAAACACGACCCAAAAACGAAGACCTCAACGCCATTGTTGGCAACAACGTTTTAACCTACGAAAGCACCGGATGCGTTGTCAATATGCCTAAAGATAAATTGGTGGTTATTCAAGGTCTCACCGACTACATAGTTGTGGAAGCCGATGATGCCTTGTTGATTTGCCGCAAACAAGACGAACAACAAATCAGGCAGTTTGTTAACGACGTAAAAGTTGAAAAAGGCGATAAATACATTTAACTTTGACCGTTTGTTCCAAAATAAAGTGTTGAAAAATTAAATTTAAACCCCATGCTTCAGAAAAAAATCCTTGTCATATACCCCGAAAAACGATCTACACGGATTGCTATTTATCGTAATACCGAGCCCATGTTCCTCAAATCCATCAAACATCCCGATGAGGAGCTGGCACGTTTTACTTCTATTCCCGACCAAACAGCTTACAGACGCGATGCCATCCTCACCGAACTCAAACGCAACGATTTTGACATTCAAAAAGTAGAAATTGTGATGGCGAGAAGTGGTCTCGTAAAACCTCTTAAATCAGGTGTTTATAAAATTAATACCCGGATGATTCAAGATTTAAAAGTGGGCATCATGGGCGTTCACGAAACCAACCTTGGAGGATTAATTGCTTTTGATTTGGCCGCCATGGTGGGCATCGGAGCTTATATGGCCGACCCCGTGGTTGTAGACGAACTGTCTGATTTAGCGCGCATTACAGGGCACCCACTTTTCGTACGCAAATCAATTTTTCATGCTTTGAGCCACAAATATTTTGCACGCAAATATGCCAAAAGCATCAACAAAACCTATGAAGAACTCAACCTCATTCTTTGTCATGTGGGTTTAGGTGGCATTTCCATCGGGGCACACCAAAAAGGACAAGTCGTGGATGTGAACCAAGCCTTCGATGGCGGTGGACCTTTTTCCATCAACCGAACAGGCACCTTACCCGTTGGACAACTGATCAGCCTGTGCTTCAGCGGAAAATACACCGAAGACGAAATTCGCGAAATGGTTAACAGTAAGGGCGGTTATGCAGCCCATCTTGGTACCGACAGTATACAGCAGATCAATCACTTAATTGAAAACAAAGACCCACAAGCACTGCTTATCTCCGAAGCTTGTGCCTATCAGGTAAGCAAAGAAATTGCCAGCTACTATGCCACCCTCGAAGGTGATTTGGATGCCATTATCCTCACCGGCCAAATTTTCAACAGCGAATTGTTCCTCGATAACGTGAAAAAGCGCGTTGGCAAGCTTGCTCCTATGGCCCTCTACCCTTCCATCAACGACCTTGAAGCCCATGCTATGAATGGATTGCAGGTTTTGAAAGGAGAAGTGGAAGTATTGGAATATGTTTAAGTGGCTGAAATATGGACTGACAGCAGTGCTTTTTGTGCTTGTAAACAGCTCCATAGCACAGCAGTATATTCTTGATTTTGAACAAGAAGCAGTTAAATATCAGCCTTTTGATATTCCTACGCTAACAGATTCTACCGCCTTTCAAGGAAAAACTTATGGTGTGGTGGAACCCCGCAACCTTTACAGCTGCAACACCCTTGAAATCTTACCCAAAAGCATTGGAGGCGTCAGTCAATTGTGGCAGTTTAATGCTGCCGTGCGGCCTTTAACCCCAACCACAAACGCCATTTTCGTGATGAGCTTTATCAGAGCTGATACCTTGGTGTACTATCACGGAGTGAAATTGGATGACTTTATCAGCGAAACCGGACAGTGGAACCTCATCAAAACCTCCTTTTTGCTGCCCGCCAGCCACAGTGACTCGTTAACCCTTAAAGCCTATTTGTGGAACAAATCAGGGGCTGAATTTCAGATAGATGCCATTGAAATAAAAGTAGAAAAAGCTACTTTCCCCTCTTTTATGCCGGTCGTTCCTATGATCGAAAACGATGAAAATGCAAAAGTTCTTTTTGCCAATCCTTTTTATAAATTGATGTACAGTACAAAGGCTCGCACTTTGTTTTTGACTGACAGCGCGGCAACGCCGTTAACGAAACCCTTTCTGTTTTTTTGCACTGTGAAAAAGCGACAAAAAATTGACAGCTTTTTTGTTGAGAAATGGAAATTGAAAACGATTCAAAAAAGCGATTCACAATCCATCATAAGACTGGAAGCTTCAGCCAAAAAAATGAAAATGATGCTGGAGATCACTTGCGGCCTAAATTCAGAACAAGTTGATTTCAAAGTTATTACTCTTTTTAGACGATCCACAACAGTTGCACAAAACAGCTTAGTCATTCCTTATCTCGATGAAACAACACAGGTTTTCAGAAAGACAGGGCTGATGGACAGTACTGCTTTTCAGGAAGCCTATTACCTCCAACATGGCGGCGCGATGATTGGGGAAGAAAATCGCGGTATTATCCTCCAAAACGCGCTGCATCTCTCTTCTGCTCAGCTCAATACAACTAATAAAATTCTTTTTTTAAACCTCGATTATGCCGCCGATCATCCGTTGGTGAACTTTCCACTGTTGAAAGATGCCGAAAATGTTTTTCATGATCGCTCCATGGCGAATCTGGATCGCAAAAGCACTTTACAAGGTGAGTTTCGCTTGTTTATCGGCACCAAAACCACCCAAGTGCCAAGGTTGCTGAAGATACCTTATGGGTTTGATGCTGCTATGGTTTGGACAGAACATGCCGACTGGACGAACATCAGAACCCAGAGGGCGGTAAATTTTGGCCTTGAAAGCATCACCAAAGCAGAAAATGCCATCGGTGGATTTGTCGGCTACGGCATCCCCGTTACCAAAAGTATCTTTTACAACAACCCCGACACGATTACCAATACCGACATCAGCCAAGGGCTTTTTCAGGAATTACATTCCACCTTTGCCACTGATCCTGACTTTCCCGAATTTCTTGAAAGCCTGCATCAACAAGGCCACGAAATTTGCTTGCATACCCCAGAGCAATTCACCAGCACAGCAGCGAATATGCAATTGGCGCTCAGCGAAATGCAACGATTGTTTGGTTCGCCTACTTGGATTGATCATGGCTACAACAACAAAAGCCAGAACAACCGCGAAAACCTGGTTTGCGATGGTCTGAACCCCAAAAGCGAACACTTTTCCAAAACCGTTTGGCTGCAAAACGGTGTCCGGTATTTTTGGAATGCCTCCGTTGAGGAGCACAATCCCTTTGCCGGTTATGGGTTTAACGGTCATTTTTTGATGCCATTTCCGGGCTTCGGCGATGCATTTCCATCTGCTGAAACGGGCATACATCCTAACTTTCCCGAAGCTGTACTCTGGACCACCACCGGAACACTCGAAGTGCCCAACGATCCCCTTTGGGACTATTATTTTCATCCACAGCGCTTGCAGTCATTGGTCGAAAACAGATCGGTTTTCATCACACATGTTTATCCCGCCTGGGTGAAAGAGGGCAAAGGCTATTGGTTTTTTGATGCCGACGGACAAATTCGCGCCATGGATGGTTTCAATCGAGCTTTGGCCAAACTGAAGCAAATGGGTGAAAATGGAAGCCTCTTTTCAACCACCATCAATGAGTTGTTGACCTACCAAGAAGGTTTAAAACAATTGGATATTCAATTCGTTGGAACAAACACCGTGAAAATTACCAATCTTTCAAGCCGACCAATTCAAGGTGTAAGTTGTGTTGTAAAAGCCAAAAAAGTCAGTTTTCAGAGCAAGGAAGTTTCGCAGAAAACCAGTCATGGTGAGTTGGTGGTTTGGTTCAACCTCGAAGGACAAGAATCTGTTACCCTTACTTTTGATACCGAAAAATAAGATATATCTTGTTTATTTTTAGTGTTTTACTTCAGTAAAATCACATAAATAATGATTGTGGGTACTGCTCAAAAATGAATGTAGATGCTCCCTTTTCATAAAGCCTTCAATCTCTATCCCTTAGGGTTGAAGAACTTTTTTTGACGGTTTATTCGCAACCGTTGTAAACGGAATTTCGACCCAAAAATGCTTAAATATTCAACATAATGGGCTTTTCATTGTTTCTTTGTTAACGAATTAACAATACAAGCTATGAAATTTGATCCCTCTTTTCATTTTAATATTCCTGCTGAAGCGCAAACTTTGTTTGAAAAAACCAGCAAATCTATCAAGCTCTACGAAAACTACACCGATCTGGCAACCGACAGTTTGGGCAGCGAAGGGAGCTTGAGCTACGAAGTGCAGTATGAAGTTCCCGGAAAGGGAATGGTTACCGAAGCCATAATTCATAAGGTAACCAATGGAATATCAGCCAATTATCCTGAGCCCTATATGCGCCGCCGCGATCCCGACACCATGCTCATTGCCGATGATAAACCCACTGATAAGGAGCTTTTTGTTGACCGAATGGGCGTATCATTTGATGGACTTCGGCAGGAAACCTTAGATTGGCTTGCCTCGCAGGATTTAGTGATTTTTTTCTTTAAAATCGGTTTGTTGGAAGACGGCCCGATTGGAATGGCCATTGCTCCTGCCAATGCCGGCTTTTTTGCTATGGGTCTCGCTATGCTTCAAAAAATTGTTCGGTTGGATGAGATTCCGGCCGGAACTGACATTTACGCCACCTTGTTTGTTGCGCCACCTTTCAGACACACCCATTTTTCGGGCAAGCAGGTTGTGGTACACAACAGGTTAGACCATCAATACGAAATTTTTGCCTATAATCTATATCCAGGTCCTAGCGCCAAAAAGGGGATTTACGGCATCCTCTTAACCATTGGCGAAGAAGAAGGTTGGACCACCACCCATTGTTCAGCAGTTGAATCGGTAAGTCCTTACGACAATATCACACGATTTATGCACGAAGGTGCAAGCGGCGGTGGCAAAAGCGAAATGCTTCAACACATTGTAAAAGAAGCAAGCGGCGAGGTGTTGATTGGAACCAACGGCGTAACCGGAGAAAAAAGAACCATTCAAATTCCACGTTTTTGCGACATCCGACCCATTTGCGATGATATGGCCACCATTCATCCTTCGTTGCAAACAGAAAGCAAACGGTTGCGTTTGTTAGACGGCGAAAACTCATGGTTCATTCGCACCGACAATATTACAGGCTACGGTATTGATCCGGTGCTTGAAAAAATAACCATCAATTCCCAGCAACCGCTTCTGTTTTTGAATATTGAAACCCACCCCGGTGGGACTGCCCTCCCATGGAACCACATCCAAGATGCTCCCGGAAAACCCTGTCCGAATCCACGTGTGGTGGTTCCACGCACATTGTTTGAAGGGGTGATTGACTACCCGGTGCATATTGATGTGCGGAGCTTTGGCGTTCGTACGCCCATGAGCACCGCCGAAAACCCCACCTACGGCGTGATGGGATTGTTTCATTTTTTACCCCCGGCTTTGGCTTGGCTGTGGCGACTCGTTTCGCCCCGCGGACATGCCAACCCCAGCATCATCAGCAGTGGAAAAGGCATGGAAAGTGAAGGAGTTGGTTCGTATTGGCCTTTTGCAACGGGCAAAAAAGTGCGACATGCCAACTTGTTGCTCGAGCAAATTTCATCAAAAACCGACACCCATTATGTGCTCAACCCCAACCAATATGTAGGTGCATGGAAAGTTGGGTTTAGGGCACAGCTGCTGATGCGCGAATACCTCACCCGCAGGGGAAATTCAAAGTTTAGACCCGATCAAATTACCGCGGCACGCTGTGCTTTGTTAGGTTATGAACTTGAGTTTCTTACCATCGAGGGCTCCAAAATTCCTTCACGTTTTCTAAAAACATACAAGCAACCAGAGTTGGGCATCGAAGGCTACGATAAAGGTGCGGCAATACTTTTAGAATTTTTCAAAAAAGAATTGGAACAATACCGCAGCCCCGAACTGTTGCCTTTAGGACACCAAATCATCGAAACTTGTTTGAATGGCGGATCGGTAGAAGATTATGAAAAATTGATTCCAAAAAAGTAAATAACATTTGAAAAACTCCGGCTGATCAGTCGGAGTTTTTTTATTGTTTGCAATCATTAGCCCTGTTGCTTTACATTCAATTCAGGCGTTAGGTCAATAAGATATAATTAAGTATCCCGAACAGGGTTGGAACCTTGTCAGGGATTTAGAGTTATTGGTCTCGTTTATTTCTTTTTGCGCAATGCCCATTTTGTTTTTACAGTCGTTTTTTGTTTCGGCATGTTCTGCCTTTCTTACCAATGCTCCAACACTTGTTACGCTTCTCAATAATTGTTTTGAAAGCACAAACTATTTTTTCTGATCACATAAAAATGGATAGAGCTCCAAAACCCTCACCACAAACGCAAAACTTTTATTCGGAACTATATTTTCTCTCATCTCATTTATCATTAATAATTAACCATTTCTCGCAATATTGTTCAGTTTATCTTTGTCAAGAATGGTTATTTTTTTGTCTTGCACCAACAATATCTTTTCTTTGTTAAATTGAGATAAGGTGTTGATTACGCTTTCTTTGGAGTAGCCCAGCATCTTGGCCATTTCATCTCTGTTTACAGGTAAGACAAAGGAATCAGACTTATAAATATCTGAAAATTCCAATAATAAAATTGACAATGATCCACCAATTTGTTTATGCCAAAACCTTGAAATATTTCGCACTAAACCATTGGTAACTACCGACATGTGCTTAACTATCCTATAAGCAAACTCCCCATTTTGTCTAACAAGTTTTTCAAACAAGCGAATATCGAAGGTGCTGATTTTTGTTTTTTCGATGGCTACAGATGAAAAGTTGGTGCTTTGACATGCGAAGGTGCAAACAATACCAATAAAAGAATTTGGAGTAATTAATCCGATTGTGGTTACTTTTCCATCTATATCAATATCCAATTTTGCCAATCCTTCTTCGAGAAGCATGATATTGCTTGCCACAAAACCTTGTTTAATGATGGTTTCCCCGGCTTCAAAATAAATCTCTGTTTTAGCATTTGACCACTCCTGCCTCTCGGCCTCAGTCAACGCGGCAAAACACATATCAGCTGTAACAATAACATGCTCCATTTCATTGCTGTTCTTTTCAATCCCTACTGCCATAACACAAATTTTAAATAAGATTAAAACTACATTTAAGATGATGCAAAATTACATCATTTAACATGAACTATTCATTGCTAAACGAAGGAATCATGTGAGCCCAAAAGCAGCGGTATCTCAATAAAAGCAGGTACTTTTGTAGGGAATTAATCACATTAAAATAAAAAGAGATGGCAGATTTAAAATTTAGAGTAAAAGCGCACAGCGAAAACCCCACCAAAACTATTGTTAAAGCCAGAGGTTTTGAATTGGTAGTTGATGAACCGGCAAGTTTAGGCGGAACAGACCATGGCGCCAATCCGGTAGAATATGTACTTGCCGCTTACGCAGGCTGCTTAAATGTAATGGCCCATGTTTGCGCCAAAGAACTTGGATTTGAATTAAAAGGTGTTGAAATTGATCTTGTTGGAACCTTAAATCCTGCCCGTTTATTCGGACAGTCTTTTGAGGAAAGAGCAGGTTACAAAGAAATAATAGTAACAATGATCCCTGACTGTGAAGCAGATGCAGAAACTTTGTTAAAATGGAAAGAAGCAATTGTGGATCGTTGCCCGGTTGGAGACAACTTAAAAAACGCAACTGATGTTGAAGTTAAATTAGCCAAACATGACGTTAAATTAGCAAGCTACAACTAAGCTTCACAGGTTTAATTGACAAAATTTAACCAATATAAAAGCGATCAAAGGCCGGCCTTTGATCGCTTTTTAGTTTAAAATGTGTACAATTACGAGAACCAATCTACCAATGGGTTTCTTATTGCCAAATAATATTCTCGGGATTCCATTTGTTTTTGGGCACATCTTCACCGGTAGGATAACCAATAGGAATTACATTCAAAGGCACATGGTGTGTTGGCAGGTTGAGTGCTTTAATGACCACTTTTGTTCTGTCGTCGTATGGGTACGAAGCCGTCCACACCGCCCCCAAGCCCATGCTTTCTGCTGCAAGAAGGATGTTTTCGGTAGCTGCCGCACAATCCTGAACCCAATATCCTTTATCTTGCAGATTACCAGCTTTTTCCATATCGCCGCATACCACAATAGCAAGTTGTGCCTGCGCCAACATTTTAGCATAAGGCAGTTGTTGGCTGAGCGTGTCTAATGTTTGGCGATGCGTAACCACATAAAAAACCCAAGGTTGTCTATTGACTGCCGTTGGAGCTGCCATACCTGCACCTAACAACTTATTTACCTGCTCTTTTGAAACCGGCTGATCCGTAAAATGACGTACACTTTTCCGGTTATGGATCACTTCCAATGTTTCATTCTCATGCCTTTGATTATCATTTGGAACAAATGGCTGACCATCAATTTTATTCAGCGACTCTCCCACCTTAGCGATGAAACGTCCGGTTTCATAATAATTTCCACCTGCGTAGATCAGCGGATTCAGTAACCTCACATCCACATTCCCTTTTGCATTTAGGATGGCTACATCGGCTTTAACATCCAACACTTTTCCGATAAATTGACGGTGCGAGCCAAGATCATGCATGGCCGTTACCTCACATTCAATAACAATAGGAAATTCTTTGATGTAAGGCGCATTTACAAACTCCCCTTTCACGGGTGTGAGGCCTGTTTCTTTAAACTTATCAACATCTTTTCCCGAAAAACGACCGGCATAATCCACATACTTAGCCAATTCGGAAGACGGAATATTGACAGTGAAGGCTTTCATGTCAGTAACATTGCCATAAGAATAGGTAGCCGGACGCATGGATACCGCAATACTTAAAGGGTTGGAATTACAAATTCCAATCCATGCGGCTGTCATCATATTTGGTTTACCCGCTTGATCATAGGAGCCAATCACCAACGCAGGTTTGGGATACAACTCGGCTTTTACGCCCAAAGATATTTTCATAAATGGAGCTGTTGTATCAGATGAGTCGGTCGCCCGCTTATCTTCTGATAAGATTGATATTAAAGCATTTGATTGGTTAGAACCGTCTTTTTTTGAATACAAAAGAAATGCCATCACCAAAATGACGGAGGCTAAAACAAGGTTTAAAAATTTACTTTTTTGCATAATTTTAATTCCTACGATTCGATGTTTTTTGCTTTTTGGTACGAAATAGTGTCTATTAAACAACCCGTTGGACAAACCGAACACCATGGTTTGCTGAAAAACAGGGAAAACACAATAACAAATAAACCGAAGAAGATAAGTCCGAGGCCCACGATGCGAAACGAAAAGAACATAAATGGTTCAAGATAAGATAGTTCAGGTGAAAAACCTAGCACCAAGGCACCGGCGATAAGCGTCAGATAAATTTCACTTGCTGTTATACCCTTCAGGCGCGTAGGCAGCTTTCGCTTTTTAAAAGGCGTAAAATGGTTCGTTAGCTCTTGCAATGCGCCCATCGGACAGAGGTAGTTGCAATAAAACTTTCGCTTGCCGATAAACGAAATGGCCACCGCTAAGATAAAAACTACACTGCTTTGCCAATTGGCTCGCCAGGTGAAGCCTTGCAGCAGCCACCCTTTGAGCAACTGAACCGAAATCGCATTATTGAGAATTATACCACTGATAACCAGCACCATAAACAAGTAAATAGGACGATATTTCGCTATTCCTTTTTTGAAAACCATCACCAACGACAACACCATTAAAACCAAAAAGAGGATGTCTTTGATCGTTGTCCAAAGGTTTGCTTCGGTAATAACAGAAGCCTCAGACATCATCACCGAAGAGGCTGTGTGTTTAACGCCGGCTATCACAGCTTTACTGGTGTGCGTTGCACCAGAAACGACATCAACCTGAAGTTGAATAGCATCTAATAAAGTGATTCCCTTCCACTTGCCGATAAACATTTCATCGTAAACGGGCTCGATATAGTCGGTGGTTTCGTTGTTCGGCAATATAAATATTTTTGTAATCGTTAACTCATCATCAATGCCTATCAACAGTGGAACGCATCCACTGTAGCCAAATTGTTGGGAATAATTGGAGGAGAGCAAGACTGATCCAATTTTATCGCTATTGCTGCCAAAAACATCAAAAGCACCAAGTCGGTTTTTAGTAAAAGTGGTTGCTGTGGGATAAATTTCCTGAATGTTTTCGATGGTTACATCAACTTCTACCTCCTCTTTTTGAAACAAAAAATCTCTACCTCCGCTGATCGCTATAGCTGCCAAAAGAAGAGCTATTAAAGTGTATTGATATGCTGTTGCGCCGATTTGCTTTTTATTCATTCAACTCTTTGTCCGATATTCGTAAATGCAAGTCGCTCCAGCGACTTTTTGATTAAAGAAACGTCTTTTTTCTCTCTCAATCAGGCCCAAAGATACGGCAATTAGTTGTTTCAAGCCTGAGCGAGTGAGGACTGCATCTCTTCCTGAAACGCACCAAGGTGCTGAAAAAATATTGTGTTTTTGTTCTCCAGAATTTGCGTGTTTTTGCATTTTGCTTGATGCACAGCGACGGCTTTTCGGCGAGGATGTTTGCCAAAAAAGCAGGACAAATCCCAAACGACTTGCCCTGCTTTAAATACTTTTTTAAAGTGTATTAAAGTTTCATTTCCGGAATTTCTCCTTCTACGATCAATGGTGCTGCTGTTTTGGCAACAATGCTTTCAACACTTTCGCCCGGGGCGCGTTCAATGAGTTTGAAGCCGTGCTCGGTAACGTCAACAACCGCCAAGTCGGTAACGATGCGTTTCACGCAGCCAATACCTGTTAAAGGAAGATCGCATCCGGTCTTCAATTTTGAATTTCCTTTGGGATCGGTATGTGTCATGGCCACAATAATGTTTTTGGCCGAAGCCACCAAATCCATGGCACCGCCCATGCCTTTTACCATTTTTCCGGGAATTTTCCAGCTGGAGAGGTCGCCTTTTTCCGACACCTCAAAAGCGCCTAAAACGGTTAAATCCACATGGCCGCCCCTGATCATGGCAAAGCTGGTACTAGAGTCGAAAAAAACCGCTCCGGTAGTGTAAGTGATCGTCTGTTTTCCGGCGTTGATAAGGTCGGCGTCTTCTTCTCCTTCATAAGGAAAAGGTCCGATGCCGAGAAGTCCGTTTTCCGATTGCAGGATCACCTCCATGCCATCGGGGATATAATTGGCCACCAGTGTGGGGATGCCAATACCGAGATTGACATAAAATCCATCGTTAAGTTCTTGTGCGATACGTTTCGCAATTCCGTTTTTATCGAGAGCCATTGTTGGGAGTGTTAAGGTTTTGGACGGGTGGTTACAAATTCAATACGTTTTTCAAGGTTTTCGGCCTGGAAAATACGTTTCACGAAAATCCCCGGGGTATGGATGTGGTTGGGGTCTAAAGTTCCGGCCGGCACCAACTCTTCTACCTCAGCGATCGTGATTTTTCCTGCCGTAGCCATAGCTTGGTTGAAGTTGTTGGCCGTGTGGCGATAAATGAGGTTGCCGTGGGTGTCGCCTTTCCAGGCTTTCACGATAGCAAAATCGGCTACAAGGGCCTGTTCCAGCAAATACGGTTTTCCGTCGAATTCCCTGGTTTCCTTACCGATGGCTACCTCTGTTCCTACTCCGGCAGGAACATAAAAAGCAGGAATGCCTGCTCCTCCTGCCCTGCATCGTTCGGCCAGTGTACCTTGCGGATTGAGTTCTACCTCAAGTTCGCCCGACAGCATTTGGCGTTCAAACTCAACGTTTTCGCCCACGTAGGACGAAATCATTTTTTTAATCTGCCGTTTTTTCAACAGCAAGCCTAAGCCGAAATCATCAACTCCGGCGTTGTTAGAAATACAGGTCAATCCTTTTACACCACTGGCCACCAAAGCGGCGATGCTGTTTTCGGGGATACCCGATAATCCAAAACCACCCAGCATCAGCGTCATATCATCTTTGATGCCGGCGATGGCTTCGGTAGCGTTTTTTACTACTTTGTTCATTGTAATTTATTTTACTTCGTCAGAAAAACCATTGTAATTGTGCGTTCCATCGCAATAGGGTTTACGGTGCGATGCTCCACAGCGACACAGCGCAAACATGCTTGTCTTTTCCTCTCTGTTCCCCAATTGGTCAACAATTTCTACCCCACCCTGAACCAGCGCCGGGCCGTTTGGCACGATGCGAATACTGACTTTTGATGTGGTAGCTAGCTTTTCGTTGCTGTTCTTATCCATGATATTGAGGGTGTTAACATTCGATAACCGGTCCCGACAAAACAGCTGCAAGTTAGTGTTTTTTTTGCCTCGAAAACCTAAAAACAATCAAAAACGGCTTTGAACTTTTTTTATCGGAAAGGCTTTGAAATCAGTAAAAAATATTATTTTTGCAGCCCTGTAGGATTTTTTCTTGCAGTAGAGGCCCGGATGGCGGAATTGGTAGACGCGCTGGTCTCAAAAACCAGTGAGGTTACACTCGTGCCGGTTCGATCCCGGCTCCGGGTACTTCTAAAAAGCTAAACGCTTACAATCGGATGATTGTAAGCGTTTTTGCTTTTCTGTCGAAATAAAATTTCAGGTTTTGCACCACATTGTGATAATTCCACTCGGTTACTGTCATCAAGTCAAAACAATAAGCAGTGTGGGTTGATACTCATTTTCTCAAAAACCGACCGTTGTTTTACAACGTTTCTCTCAGGAGCAGCTACTTTTTTAATCCCACGGTTGTATTGATTTGTGTGCTAATTTTGCCCCAAAATTCAACCCTCATGTTCGAGACCTTGGTGCATGAATTTCAGTTGCCCTTACAAAACCCCGTGCTGGTGTTTTCGGTTATTTTATTCATCATTCTTTTGTCGCCCATTTTTTTGCGGATGCTGCGTGTGCCGGGCATCGTGGGCTTGATCCTTTCGGGCGTAGTGATTGGGCCTTACGGACTTAACATACTCGAAAACAACGCGGCAATTAATCTTTTTTCTACCATCGGGTTGTTGTACATCATGTTTATTGCCGGTTTGGAACTCGATTTGAATGAATTTGGACTGCACCGCAACCGCAGTTTGGTGTTTGGTTTTTACACTTTTGTGCTACCGCTCGCCATTGGCTTTCCGGTAAGTTACAATCTATTAGGATACGATTTCTACGCCAGTTTATTGATTGCGGGTATGTTTAGCACCCACACCCTGGTGGCCTACCCTATTGTAAGCCGCATGGGAGTGTCTAAAAATCAAGCTGTTGCGATAACAGTTGGAGGCACCATATTGACAGATACGGCGGTATTGCTGATGCTGGCTGTGATTATGAGTGCTGAAAAAGGGAGCATTGCCCCGGGTTTTTGGATTCAGCTTTTAATTTCATCCGCGATTTTTTCGTTGATTATGTTTTGGCTTGTGCCTAAGCTTACCGCTTGGTTTTTTAAAAAGATGGAAAGCGAAAAGTACTCACATTATATTTATGTGCTTGCGGTGGTATTTTTTGCGGCTTTTTTGGCAGAAATAGCCGGCGTTGAGCCAATTATTGGAGCTTTTGTTTCGGGATTGGTGTTGAACCGTTTCATTCCTCATGCTTCTGTTTTGATGAACCGCATCGAGTTTATTGGATCATCGCTTTTTATCCCGTTTTTTTTGATCAGTGTTGGAATGCTTGTGGACTTGAGTGTTATTTTGAAAGGGCCTCAAGCATTGATTATTGCTGCGGTGCTAACCACAGTGGCGTTGGCCGGAAAATGGCTGGCAGCTTGGGCAACACGTTTGACTTTTGGATACAGTAGGGCGCAGCAACAGCTTATTTTCGGATTGAGCAGCTCACATGCCGCAGCTACCATCGCGGTGATATTGGTTGGTTTTCAAAATGGCATTTTAGATGAAAACATTCTCAACGGAACCATCATTTTAATTCTTTTTAGCTGTATCATCGCCTCATTGGTAACAGAAAAGGCTGCCAAACGTATCCTTTTAGAAGCGGAAACCGATACAACTGAGGCGTCTGATACCAAAGAGCCGCCTGAAAAAATTCTGATGCCTATTGCCAATTTGGCCAATATGGAAAAATTGCTCGATTTTGGTATTTATATCAGAAACAAACAAAATGAACAGCCTATCACCATTTTTTCGGTAGTGCCCAATGATAAAGAGGCCGAGGTGAACCTCAAAAAGGCGCGCGAACAACTTCAGGGTTTTGCATCTCACCTTTCTGCTGCCGAATCAAAAGTTGAAGTGGTGGCCACCATTGACCATAACGCAACTGCCGGCATCATAAGAACTTCCAAAGAATCGTTGGCTACTATTTTGCTTTTGGGCTGGCCACAAACGGCTGGATTGATCGAAAAAGTGATCGGCAACAAGGTGGACAGCGTGGTGTACAATATTGAAAAAACAGTTTTTATTTGTTCGTTTGCCCAGCCCTTGGTCAGTCATAAGCGCATCATTGTGGCCATTCCACCTTTGGCCGAGCTGGAGCAAGGTTTTATTGTGTGGGTAACAAAGATATTTCAGCTTGCTGCCGAGTTGGGCATCAGCATTGGGTTTTATTGCTCCTTAGAAACCAAAAAAGCCATTGAGCAGATCAAATCATTAAAAGTAGGAACAAGAAAGGTGTTTTTTGTGGAGTTTTTGGCTTGGGAAAACATTTTGGCACTATCAAACAACATTACCAAAGATGACATCTTGGTGCTGATTTCGGCACGCAAAGGCTCGGTTTCTTACATTAGCACCCTCGAACACTTGCCTGCACGAATTGAAAAACAATTTGAACATTACAGCCGAATCATTTTGTTTCCTCAGCAGCATCAAGTCATTTATGAGAACGATCGTTACAAGGACATTGATGCCGAACCCCTACTTCGTGGTGTTGAAACACTCAACCGTTGGGGAAAAGGAGTAGGTGGATTTTTCAAAAAGACAGAGTAAAATGAGCCGCTCTTGTCAGTATGTAAAAACACTACTTTTGCTTCCATTTTTAAACTATTTTCTAAACATTTAATTGCTGTATTTATGTTGATTTTGACCTCACTTTTAGTTTTAGGTTTTGTCATTCTTATCAAAGGTGCCGACTGGTTGGTTGACGGGGCATCAGCTTTGGCACGAAAATACCATGTTTCCAATTTGGCCATCGGGCTTACAGTTGTGGCTTTTGGCACTTCAGCACCCGAATTGGTAGTCAATGTGATTGCGGCGGCACAAAATCACAAAGACATTGTTTTTGGGAATATTATTGGAAGCAACAATTTCAATCTTTTTGTGATTTTGGGTATCGCCGGAATCATCAGTCCGTTGGTGGTGCAGTCGAGTACTGTTTGGAAAGAAATTCCACTTTCTTTATTTGCTGCACTTTTGTTGTTTTTCTTAGCCAACGATTTTCTCCTGTCAGATCACCAAAGCCTTTCCCGATGGGATGGGATAGTTCTTCTCATCATGTTTGCTGCCTTCCTGTATTATGTTTACAAGCAATTGCGACACGATAACAGCCAGGAAAGCACGCCACTACTAAACTATAGCTTGTTAAAAATGTGGGGGTTGACTGTTGTTGGACTGAGTATGTTGGTGCTTGGCGGAAGGTTGGTCGTCACCAACGCCGTTGAAATTGCCTCTCTTATGGGCGTAAGCGAAACCATTATCGGTTTAACCATTGTTGCTGCAGGAACTTCGCTACCCGAGCTGGCTACATCCATAGTTGCTGCGCTAAAGAAAAACAACGATATCGCCATTGGAAACATCATCGGTTCCAATATTTTCAACATTTTCTTTATCCTTGGTATCAGTGGCATTATCAAGCCTTTAGATTATAGCATTGTTTTCAACCGCGACCTGTACTTGCTTGCTGTCGGTACTGTTTTTTTATTTATGGCCATGTTTTTAGGTAAAAAGAAAAAGTTAGACCGTTGGGAAGCGGCACTTCTATTGATGACTTACGTCGGATACACTATCTATCTCGTTTCGAGCGAGAGTTAATCATTTGCAGTTTCAATAAGAACCGTTTCTCAATTGCTCCCTCTGCATTCAGCTTAACGAAATCAGATTAAACAAGCAACCAAAGATTTGTTACCATCACAATAGCTTTATTGTGTTCCGCTTTTCTGTCGTTTATATCAAGCAATGCTCTTAGATGAAAAATTATAGACGTAGTAATACAGGATAGGTATTA
>JAEWWJ010000118.1 GCA_023396415.1 Bacteroidota bacterium | reverse complement strand
ATCTAAATGAGTTTTGTTACAAAGTAAATAGACGATACTTCGGCGATAAACTGTTTGATAGATTGCTATTTGCCTGTGCATCTTATAATTACAAGAAATTTATTCATGTTACCTGATACTCATTTTATCATTTGTTATTGTTCCGTCAGATTTACGAACTGCCCAAGGAAATCCATCAATAACGCCAACTCGAATGACATTCCCGCGTTGGTTTTTACACAGGTTTATCACTTCAACAACCTGCTTGTTTTGATTCCCACCTGGTGAGCCAACCCATTTTGCTTCTCCAATAATATATGTAGTATTTACCTTTGCAACTAAGTCGGGTCTCTTGTCTAAAATTTGATTAAGTTCTTGATTTATAAACGTTTTACAGGCTTCCTCAGAAGAGTTCAAAATAAATATTCCTTCAGTCGAACTTCGAAAATCGTCTATATTCAAAATTGCAAAATTATTTCTAAGCCAATTGGTAAACATTGGTCCCATTTGTGTATTTAATTTTGGAGCCGATTCTAACCTGATTACTGTTTCTTCTGCGGTCATTGCATAAAGAGCGTCGTCTATTCGCTGAATTTGTAATGGGCTGTTTTCGAGACAGCCATGAATGTTTTTTAAAAGATATCAAAGCGGTTCATCATAAGGAAACTTTAATTCATGATGTAGAATTTCAATTAATTCGCTTGTACGCCTCCCTTGATGCGCCGAAATAATTCTTCTGCGTAACCTTTCATCAAGTCTTTCAGGCCTTGCAGATTGCAAAGGGTAAACCTCGAGTATATTATCTAAATAAGAAGTGGTTTCAAATCATTCAATACTTCTCCTCACCCACTCGTTTAACACGTTTCGTTCATCTAATATGTGGATTGTTCTTTGCATAAATTATCACTTTTTTAAAATATACTTTTTCGATTTTTGTGAGAATACTTTCCCGAAATAAAATCTAACAAGTCGGTTAAAAACTACACCGTATTTATTTGACTTGAAACTAATTCTTGGGCTATTTTTAAACTGAAAATAATCCAAGGCCAAATCTTTGAAACGTCTCTAGAAGGTTGATGTTTTCAGTGGTAGCCATTTGACTTAGTGGATCTTTGCGCTGTTTTGTGAAACACTGTGAATCAGCCATATCCTATAGCCTAATCAAATTCTTCAATTTATTGTCTTACTTTTGGTGCTTTATCCAAATTGATTTTGATGATGTCTTCATTTACTCATAAAGATATTGCTGATTATTACAACCAAACCCTCCCCCACTATCGTTTTTGGTGGAAAATGAACCAATCCAAGTCCATTCATTATGGTATCTGGGACCAAGAAACCAATAACTTTCAGGAGGCTTTGCTCAACACCAACCGACAGATGGCGGCATTAGCAGAGGTGCAACTCAATAGCCGAGTGATGGATGCCGGCTGCGGTGTGGGAGGAGCAGCGTTTTTTCTGGCCTCCAATTTTGCTTGTCGTGTAGAGGGCATCAGCTTGAGCAACAAGCAGATTGAACTTGCAAAAGGTTTTTCAGTCGCGCTAAATCTGCAAAAGTTGACACATTTTCGAGTGGCTGATTATAACAAAACGCCATTCGAAAAAGAGTCGTTTGATTTGATTTGGGCTTGCGAAAGTCTATGCTATGCCGAAAACAAAAACCTCTTTCTTGCCGAAGCCCACAGATTGCTCAAGCCTGGTGGAAAAATGGTGTTGAGCGACTATTTCCTGACCACAAGAGGAATCACCGACGAGCGACAACTGATGAAAAGATGGGGCGACACTTGGGCCATTTCGCAATTCAATGAGATGAATGACTTTAAAAATGCACTGCAACAAAACAGATTTCAAATCATTGAAGATAAAGACTTTAGTCAACATATTCACCCATCATCCAAACGGATGTACTGGGCTTATCTCATCGGTGCGCTACCTTCGATGCTCTATAATATGACCCATCGAACTTCACGCTTTGCAAAGCATCATTATCTGTCAGGAAAATTTCAATATTTGGCACTACAACAAAAACTTTGGGAATACCACATTGTGATTGTTCAAAAGATGGAGTAAACTTCTTGCTGGCAAAGTATGAATATGACGAACCACAATCGGATTGTGGTTTAAAAAACATTTTTGCTTGGTTACAACTTTAAGATTGAGCACAAAACAGCAAAACTGCTGCTCTCCATCACATAAAACCCACCATTCCAGCAATGAAAAACGTATTTTTGCAGCAACTTTTTGAGTACACATAAATTGAGTTAAATACCTTTTGAAACAAGTTGTATGACGCAAAACGACCCCACCCTATCGCGCGCAAACCTTGAAATGGTAACCATTGCGGGCGAATATTGCAGTTTGATCGAAGACTCCGGCAGACACGATCGCCCTACTTTTTTAAAGACACTCTGCGGCTTTGTTCCGCTGTTGTATTTGCGTGGTAACTTACTTCAGGCAGCTCCACCGGAATTTCCCGAAGCCAACGAGCGTTTCGTAACCGAAGAACAATGGGATGGCATTTTCACCACATTGCGGGAGCTTTTGGGTGAGCAAGATGAGTTTTCCTATATCGGCTCCACCAAATACGACGAACAGGCTACCTTGCGTGGCAGCCTGTCGGAGCATTTGGCAGATGTGTACCAAGATTTAAATGATTTTGTTCGTTTGTTTAAAAAGCCATTGCTAGCAGCAAGAGAAAATGCTATTTACGAATGTCAACAACTTTTTAGAGAACGCTGGGGTTCGCGCTTGGCCATCATATTGCCGGTGCTTCACAACTTAACCAATGGCAAAGCTATAGATCATGATAAAGCGGATGATGAAGAAGTAGATTTTCTTGATTTTTAATCAGAGCTACCACCATCAGCCTTCTTATTATCGGTTCAGGCGTTGTTGTCCACGTCCGGAACGTGGGCGATTGGCTTTTTGGAAATCAGCTTTTGGACGATCGGCTCTACCGGCCAGTTCGCGCTGAAACTGGTCAATAGCATTGAAATACGACATCACTTTGCGGGGCGACAGCTCTTTACGGAGCTGCTGAATAAAACTCTTGTGGGCTTTTGCCACTGCCTCAGCATGACCCATTCTCTTATCAATCAGCACATTGATTTGTTCATCGCTTAGGTTTATAAAGTTTTCACGCACTTGATCCTGTTGTTGCGCACGGCCGCGTCTTTCTTCATCCAGTGTGGCTTGCAGCGCTTCATACAAAGGCCAAAACACCTTGGCTTCGTCGGGGGTAAGCTGCATCTCTTTGGTGAGATAAGCGATTTTCGCGGTTTCAATTTTTTGCTTTTGGGGACCGCCCAAAGCAGGTTGTTGTGCCATTAAACCACCCACTGAAACAACAAATGTCAATACCATTGACAAGGTTAACACTTTCATTTTCATAGTTTTAAAAATTAAAATTCAAATTCATTTTTTTCTAAGAGATATAAAATAATTTCTTCCGATTCAAGGCCATTAAGCATATTGTTAAGAGTCGTATCATTGATCAAAGCATCCGTATTATCGGTGTGTAAATTTGGTTGATGCGCACTTGTAAAATATTCCAATGCCGAAAACTCAAAAGAAAAAATATTAAGACTATCTTCGGTTGGATAACTCGCAGTTTGAATGGGAGTTACATGCTTATTATTGAGAAAATAAACGCCAACAAAACCCAATGTAAACATCAGTAAAAACAGTGCCGCAACACCCAAATATCTTTTTTGTGGCCGTCTTCTCGGTTCTGTTTCGCTTTGTATGCGACAATCAATACGGTTCTGCAATTGGTCGAAATATCCCTCAGGAATATCGCCAAAAGCGGCTGCTTGTTTTCCTTTTTTATTGTGTAAATCGTCTTTCATTTTTCAACTGTTTTCGATTAGGTAAGCTTCAATTTTTTTTACAGATTGATGGTAAGTTGCTTTCACCGTTCCTTCAGCGAGATCGAGTGCATCAGCAATTTCACGATAAGGCGTTTCGTTAAAATAGCGCAATGCAAAAATATTTCTTTGATGAGCGGTGAGCTGTTTCATGGCTTTTTCAAGATGGTTGGAAATGATTTCTGCAGTGGGCTCTCCTTTTGAAGCCACCTCTTCCTTAAAACTATTGATAAACAGCGCTTTTCTCCATTTTTGTCGGCGTATATGCTGTAAAGCTTCGTTGGAAGCAATGCGGTAAAGCCAAGTCGTAACAGCAGCATCACTACGAAACGAAGGCAGGGCTTTCCAAATCTTAATAAAGGTTTCTTGGAGCACATCATCGGCATCGTCGTGGTTTAGAACAATGCCTCTAATTTGAGCATACAACATTGGGCTGTAATCTTTTACCAAACTTTCAAAGAACTTACGCTGTGTTTCGGCCTCGTCAGGTCGGCTTTTTTTGATCTGCATCATAAGTTTTTCTTTTCACTTTTTTAAACCACATCTATTGGATGCAAAGGAACTGTAAAAGTTTAGTCGGTAACGAAAAAAAACCTGACTCGGTTGTGAGTCAGGTTTTTAAAATCTTCATTTTGAATGATTTAATTACTTTTTCAAGGTGATGGCCTCGTCGGAGGTTACCTTTCTGCCCAACAATTCCTCAAAACGTTTCAATACATGACGATGGGTTTTCTTATCGGCCACTTCATTGTCAACAATCAGTTGGCGCTTGCTCAACATCACGTTTGAACGGGGTTCAATCAACCCTTCATTTACCAATTCCTGGCGCAACAATAGGTGGTATTGATGATCGGTTGGGTTGTCGGCTCCAAAATAAAACCCCTCAACGTGTGCAGGTGGTGCTGGTGACGCGATCATTCTCGCTCGATTTTGAGCTTTCATTTCTTGGGCCATTTGCCGGATATTTCTTGATTCATTTTCCAATTCCATAGCAGCCTCTCTGTATAATTCAGCTGTTTCTTGCTCGTTTTCGGCAAGAGCTTTTTGGGCATCCTTTCTCAATTCTGCGGCTTGTTTTAACATTTCACTGGCCTGCAGCTGCAATTCAGCCTCTTGCTGTCGTTGTTCGGCCATCATTTCACGCATGTTACTTTTCATTTCCCTGATGTCATTTTCATCGAAATAATTCTCGCCGAAAGTATAATCAGCATCCAAATGATCCAAACTATTGGTGTCATCGCTAAAGAAAAAGCCTTCAACTCGGGGAAATGTGGGTGCTGTAATTTGCCCGTTTTGAATGAAAATGGTGTCGTTGCGGTAAAAACTTTTTGATGTTCGACCCAACAAAGTGTCGCCATTGACCACGCTGTTTACCACAATCGTTTTTGTTTTACTATTCTTTTTGGGATTGGTGCGCTTGCCTTCAACACTTAAAATATAGGAATCACCCTCGTTTCTAATCGTCATTGTCTCAGTTGATTCAAAGGTATAAAATTTATAATTACCTGTGATGGAATCTTTTACAAATTTGACTTCAACACCTCCCTCCTCCGTTTGCCAATCAAAATCCTTGTTAAAAATATCATCTGAATTTACATCTTTTCCGTTGATGAGGACTTTAACCACTTTGCCATTTTTATTTTCAACTTCAATGGATTGAATTTTTCTGGTGATGGTGTCTGTTGAAAATAGCTTCAAACTATTTTCGGCTTCTAAGTTAGAGATTTCTTGTATAACCTCCTGATCTACATCTTTATAAGTTTCATCATTGCTATTCGATCCGGTAAGTATTCCTGAGGTAGAAATCAGCAATACAAAAAGTCCTGAAAAAATTACTACGCCAATCCGCTCGTGGGTAGAGGGTTTGAGCTTTGGTTTTCTAATGAGTCGTTCGATTCTCTTCATGGTATTTATTTGATTAAAAGTGATTAATGCTTGTGAAGCAGCTTCGGGCCGGACGGCGGCTGCAAGGTTGGCAAGTGCTTTGGCCAACGAAAGATTTTTACCCGAAGTCAGCAGGGCCATATCATCGCAAATATTTTCACGCTCGGTGCGAATCACCGATGAAATCCACCATACAAATGGGTTGAAAAACAGTATCGTTTCGATCAGCGACTGGAAAATATTGACCATAAAATCAGCCCTTTTGATGTGAGCCAACTCATGCGCCAAAATCATTTCAACTTGGTCGAATGGCAGTCGCGATAAGGTTCCGATAGGTAAAATAATGCAAGGTTTTAAGATGCCGACCACCATAGGAACCGTAATTTTGACCGATTCCAACAACACCACCTTTGTTTTTATATGAAGTCCATCACTGATTTGTTTCAAGCGTATTTCCCATTCGTAACTCACGCCAATGACTCCAACCCGGCGGTAACGGTAAGCCAAAAAATAGCCTCCGCTCATACGCAAAGCCATAAAAATCATGCCTGCAATCCAAAACCAAAAGAACATTGGTGCCAATTGAAGCATAAAATATTCTGCGCGTTCCAGCCAACTTTCGAAATGAAATTGTGTGTCGGCAAGGGTATATACCACTGATACAACACTTTCCGATGTTTCAATGATGGGTTGCGAAGGTGTAGCCGGCTGATACAATTTGATAAAAGTAACCACCGGAAGCATGAGGTTTGCCAATAATGCTACAGCAGCAATAAGATACCTACTTTGGGCGGTTGCTTTTTGCATCATTTTTAGCAGCAACAAAGTTACCAATGCTACAAGCCCCGACTGCCAAAGGGAATGTAAAAGGGCAATGCCCGCCGTTTGAAGCATGGCATCGGTGATAACCCATCCGAACGCGCTCATTGTTGGTTCCCTTCCAATTTTTGAATCAAACTTTTAATTTCTTCCAATTCTTTCAAACTGGTTTTTCCGTTGCCCAAGGCCTGCATCACCAATTTCTTTGCCGAGCCACCAAAAGCGGCATTCAACAGTTGATCAACCAAGTGGTGTTGTGTTTCTTCTTCTCGAAGCAAGGCAATATAAACATGGCTTCGGTCAGTTTTATCGGCCCGAACAATGCCTTTTTGTGCCATAATTTGTAACAATTTCAAGGTCGTTGTATAGCCAACTGTTTTTCGTTCGTTTAAAATCGAGTTGATAGCTCGAACGGTTGAGGGGCCTTCATTCCAAATGACTTGAAGGATTTCCAATTCAGCATCGGTGGGCTTTAAGGGTGTTTCCATGATATACGAATAATTTCGTAGCAAAAGTAAATCATGAATATTGTATTGTCAAGTTTTTTCTACGAAAAGTTTCGTAATAAAACGTAATCAATTACAATCTACATTGTATCAACACTTTAAAATTAAATAAAAACGGAGCTCAAAAATATAAATTCAATACAATCTGTAAAATAAGAATGATTACACGAACGAAAAAGACGTGGAATCTCCGAAGAGACCCACGTCCAACATGTGAAAATATCCCCCCTTGAGGGTTTCTCACCTTTCGGTGGATGGCATTACTACCATTCCACTAATATTTACATTTTCGGGCTGCAATATAGCATATTCAATGGCACGAGCGATGGCATCGGGTTGAATTGGCTTCAATCCCGAAGGTTGACCAAAAGCTTTGAGGATGTCTTCATCGGTAATAGACAACGTCAATTCGGTTGCCACGGCACCCGGCTCAATCACTGTGACACGGATATTGGAAGTAGGAGTCAGCTCCTTGCGCATGGCTTCAGAAAGGGCCGAAACGGCAAATTTTGTAGCATTATAAACCGCAAATCCAGGTGCAACACGGCGACCGACAACTGATGAAACATTGATGACATGTCCGGATTGTTGCGCCTTCATGGTAGGTAATACGCCAGCCACACAGTACAACAAACCTTTCAGATTCACGTCTATCATCCGGTCCCATTCATCAATTTTGAGTTTATCAAGAAATGAAATAGGCATCAATCCTGCATTATTGATCAAAACATCAATGCGTTGAAAGTTGTTTACAACCAATTCAAACGCCTTTGCAACAGCCGCTCTGTCGGCAATATCCACCGCAACAACCATTGCTGTTGATCCCAGGCTGCGCACTTTTTCGGCCAATTGGTTCAAGCGATCTTCACGCCTTGCCATGAGCACCAAATGCACTTGGTGTTCTGCTAATAGCAATGCTGTGGCCTCTCCTATTCCACTCGAAGCTCCGGTTACGATAATGATTTTGTCTTGCATAAACATAGGTTTCATTTCAATTGAAACAACCTTTAAACGATAGTTTTTTTATATTCGTGTTTTAAAACGCAAAATAATGGACGTTTTTTTTATTGTGATAGGCTTCATTTTACTTTTCGGAGGTATTATAGGCAGTGTTTTTCCTGGCATTCCCGGGCCTCCTTTGAGTTTTTTGGGACTGGTTACATCAGCTGCCACCAGCTGGCTGGTCTTTTCAACTCATTTCTACTTCACCGCGGCCTTGATTGCAATTTTCATCACCGTGCTTGACTATTACATTCCTATTTACGGTACCAAACTTTTGGGAGGCACGAAGGCGGGCATCAGAGGAAGCACCATCGGGCTGGTTGTTGCTGTTGTTGCTTTGCCTCTGGCCGGCATTGTCATTGGGCCATTCGGATTGCTCGGAATCATTCTCGGACCCTTTGTTGGTGCCTATCTTGGAGAAAAAATTGCAGGCATCAGCGACGAAAAAGCCTGGCGATCAGCCTTGGGTTCCTTTCTTGGTTTTTAGGCCGGGACTTTAGCAAAACTGATTTATGCTCTTGTGATCTTCGGTTATGTGATCGTAGCTTTATTCAAGGTTTGGATGGCTTAATTCTATAATACAACAACAAATCAACAACAATGGAGAGAAAAATGAATAACCCCAAACTCCAAAAACTCGATCAACAGCAATTGATCACCCTCGTGGATTGGGCCAAAGCAGAAGGTTGGAATCCGGGACCTTACGATGCCCATGTTTTTTATGCCACCGATCCAGACGGGCATTATGGATATTTCATTGGAGATGAAATGATTGCAGGGGGATCAATCGTTTCATACAATGGCGAATTTGGTTTTATGGGATTGTTTATTGTCAAGCCCAATTTCCGTGGCAAGGGATTTGGCCGTCAACTTTGGTTTGAACGTCGCAACCTTTTACTTTCCCGCTTAGAGCCTGAGGCATCAATCGGGATGGATGGTGTGGTGGCTATGCAGCCGTTTTACCGTGCCGGAGGATTCGAGTCGGCATTTATTGACAAAAGATTTGTGAGGTTAGGTGAGCATTTTTCAGAAGACATTTTTGTAACACCAATACAGTCAAATGATTACTTTGATATTAGTGTATATGATTCACTTTGTTTCGGTTTTCGGCGACCAAGTTTTTTAAAACCCTGGCTTGAGCTGCCACAAACCAAAGCCTTTAAATATGTAGAAAACGGAACTTTGAAAGGTTTTGTCGTTCTCCGAAAAGCTACAGTCGGTTATAAAATTGGCCCTTTGTTTGCCGACAATTACCAAGTTGCCGAGGCCCTTTATCGCGCTTGCCTTTCCAATGCCTTGGGCAAAGAGGTTTTTCTGGATATTCCACTTACCAACCTACAAGCGATTCAACTTACCTCAACCTACGCGGCTAAACCCGTTTTTGAATGTGCTCGGATGTGTTACGGAAAGCAGCCCAAAGTGGACACGAACAAGATTTTTGGCATCACCACTTTTGAGTTGGGATAAACATATCTTTCTTACTAATAGCTACTTATAAAAATAATTATTCGAAAAAAGTCTGAAAAGAAACGATTTTAATTTTATTTCACCTTAGGCCAATCGCCGGACAAAGCTGTTTTACGATCTTGACACGAATCGTTGGCTGAGGACAAATTCAGTTTTGCATCGCTGATGATGTAATCATAAACAGCCTCGGAGTTGCAGGAAGAGTCACTATAAATTCTAAATTGTTTCCCCGATAGCAAAACATACTTCACTGTTGAGCTTTGATGACCGGGAATACTGTCTAAAGGTTGCCATTGGAGTTGGCCATCGGTGGTCAGGATAAGCCGCACTTGATATTCTTGATCTTGAAAGCGATAAGCCCGTTGATAGGTTCCGTTGATGTCGTTGGTGTTGTCATCCTTGCAGCCCACGAAAGCAACTGCCAATAAAAGCAGCAAAATGAATATGTTTTTCATTGTAATGGTTGTTGGTTGTTGTAGCGCAAATGTACATCAGTTTCATCACTAAGTCAAATTTTGAAAAACCATTTTTATGAAAGAGTGAACTGATTTGTCTGCTAAAAATTTCTCCGGTGTGAAACGATGTACGCCATCTTATTTGTCCCTTTGCGCCCTTCGTGCTTTAAAGTGCAACTTGGTAGAATAACTGTTTCGCAAACAACAACAAAAAAAAAGATGCAGACTTGATCTGCATCTTTTTTTGCGTTTTGAAGTTAAGTTACACCTCCAATGATTTCATTATGAGGCCAATCATCTGTTCCAGCTCGGCATCTACTTTGTCGAAATCTTCAATCTTTAGAAGGGTTGCTTTCACTCCGAAATAGAATTTCACTTTGGGCTCGGTTCCCGAAGGCCTGATGCTGATTTTATTTCCATTGGCAGTAAAAAACTGCAAAACATCCGACTTGGGAAGTCCCATTTCGGTTTCTTTCGCGGTAAGTAAGTTACGAGCTTTTCCGCCTTCATAATCTTTCACCATAATTAAAGGTGAACCGGCAATTTCGGTTGGAGGATGGTTTCTAAAACGTTCCATCAAAGCTTTGATTTCTTGCGCTCCAGCCATTCCCTTTTTAGTGATGGACAATAATTTTTCTTTGTAGAAGCCAAATTCCACATAAATATCCTTGAGCAACTGATACATACTTTTGCCATTGTCGGCTGCCCAGGCCGCTGTTTCAGCCAGCATCACACAGGAGATGACGGCATCTTTATCGCGAACAAAATCACCCACAAGGTAGCCGTAGCTTTCTTCACCTCCACCGATAAATGTTTTTTTGCCTTCCAGTTTTTTAATGATATCGGCGATGTATTTGAAGCCCGTAAGCACATCAAAATGTTCCACACCAAACTTATTGGCCATGTCAACCAACAACTCGGAAGTTACGATAGTTTTTACAATATATTCATTTCCGGTTAGTTTACCATTATTTTTCCACTGACTGAGCAGGTAATAAATTAACAAAGTAGCAGCCTGATTTCCATTGAGAAGGATAAACTCACCTTGATCATTTTTCACGGCAATACCCACACGGTCGCCATCGGGATCGGTGGCCATCACCAAATCGGCATTGATGGCGTTGGCTTTCTGAATGGCCATACTCAAAGCAGCCGGTTCTTCTGGATTGGGCGAATGAACGGTGGGAAAATTTCCATCCACTACAGCTTGTTCTTCAACCATGGTAACCGATTCAAATCCAACAGCTTTGAGCGCCATTGGCACCAATTTAACGGTGGAGCCATGGATGGGTGTAAAAACAATTTTAAGGTTTTTCTGCCGTTGGATAAGCTCGGGCGAAAGACTCAAAGCCTTGATTTGATTCACATAAATGGTGTCAAAATCATCGCCGAGCATGGTGATCAAATCCGGATTGGTCTCAAACCGCACATCGGCCGGTCCTGCAATTTTTTCGACTTCCGCAATCACATTCTTGTCATGCGGGGCAATCAATTGTCCGCCATCATCCCAATAAGCTTTGTAACCGTTGTATTCTTTCGGATTGTGCGATGCTGTGATTACCACACCACTTTGGCA
>JAEWWJ010000049.1 GCA_023396415.1 Bacteroidota bacterium | reverse complement strand
GAAACTGCCAAACAACGGTCGATGCAGGAAATGAAAGCAGGATCAAAAACGTTGGAAGTGGTTTCGGTAAGCACCACCACATCCTTTCGTTGTGCCAACTGAACCAACAATTTTTCAAGTTTTTTGTCGGGTGAGTGTTGCCCTACAAGAACCAATTTCTTGTTGCTTTTTATCCAAAGTGATGCAAGCTCATTTTGGATATCGTTTCCTAGAACAGCCTCAGGTTGAAGCATTTGAACATCTTTTGGCATTGACTCCAACCGATGGTCGAACCCATACAATGGCTCCGAAAAGGGTAGATTGATATGCACCGGTCCGGGAGCTGGATACAACAAAGCATTCATGGCTTTGCTGATCAAGCGATCGTTGTACCATAGGTCATCGTTATTTTGCGGTGCTTGCGGCAGTTCGACAGAAAGTTTGACATGTGGTCCAAAAGCATCGCGTTGACGGATGGTTTGTCCGTCACCCTGATCCACCCACTCCACCGGCCGATCGGCAGTGAGCACCAGCAAAGGAATACGCTGGTAAAAGGCTTCGGCAAGGGCAGGTGCATAGTTCAAAACAGCAGTTCCTGAGGTGCAAGCCACGGCAACGGGCTGACCCAATTGCTGCGCCATTCCTAAAGCAAAAAAGGCTGCACTTCGCTCATCTACAATGGTATAACACTTAAATTCGGGACGGTTTGCAAAAACCGTGACGATGGGTGCATTGCGTGAGCCGGGCGAAATCACCAGGTGATGGTAGCCCCTTTGGGACATGATTTCGGCCAAATGTAACAATCCGGTTTTATCGTGCATCATGCTGCAAAGTTGGCGAATTATTTGGGAAAACCGACAACAAAGTTTCTGCTTTGGATTCCGTTTCTTCCCACTCGGCTTCAGCATCGGAAAGCGCCGTGAAGCCTCCACCCACAAACAAGAAAGCATCGTCAGCTAACAGCATCATACAACGTAAGTTGACAAACAATTGCAATTCAGAATTTTGATCTACCGGCCCTAAAAAACCAGTGTACAACAGCCTTTGGTGTGGCTCGATAGAAAGTAGTTTTTCGAGTGCAGCTTGGCGCGGCAAACCACAAACGGCTGGTGTTGGATGCAATTGCTTAACTAAGGGCAACCAAGAAAATTGACCGTGGGTGCTGATCTCAAACCTCGTTTTTAAATGCAGCAATGGCCCGGCTTTAACTGTAGCCGTTGCTTCGCGGATGTATGAAACATCATTGGTTTGCTGCAGAATATTTTCAATGAAATCGCTTACCATGCCTTGCTCCGACTGTTCTTTTTCGCCCCAAACCACCTCCGATAAGGGCGTATTTTTATCGCGGCGTGTGGCAGCCAAAGCTACGGTTGTGGCTCTATTTTCCTTAGCTGTAAGCAGTGTTTCGGGCGTAGCACCAATCCAGGAAACCCCATTGGCAAATTGCAAAAAGTAAACAAAAGCATCGGGATATTTATCGCAAAGCGCTTGATAAACCAAGGTCTGGTCAGCTTTCGGAAGTGGCTTTTCAATGATCCTCGAAAGCACTACTTTTTTCATTTCACCTGTCTTTAATACATGGATGATGTGCTGCGCCTGCTTCAGGTAATCGCTTTTGCTGCTGACCAAAGGCTTTTCAGCATTTGGAATGAATAAAACTTTTAAATCGGGTGTATGATGCTCAAGGATAACATCTTCACCAGCATATTCACGACCGGAAACATAATAAACCATAGGCCAATCCGCCTGAACAACAAAAGGAGCTACCATGAAATAATTGGAAGCACCTTGCGGCAAAAGCTCAACAAATGCACCACCATACAGTAATTTTACTTCTTGCGATTGGGGCAGGCGGTAACTGACAAAACTAATTTGAGCATGGTGTAAAAGCTCAATGGCCTTGAATGTTTGCATCACTTGAAAGCTCAGGAAATCGTTTTAGGAATGATGAAGTTGGTCAGGCGACAAGTAGAAACCAAAAGGCCGTCCTCGTCCACAATGTCAATGTTCCAGATGTGGGTATTTCTGCCACGGTGCAGCAGTTTGGCTTCGGCAAAAACCCAGCCGTCTTTTCCGGCTCGCACATGATTGGCGCTGAGGTGAGAGCCGCGAACGTCGTTCAACTCCAAATCAACGATGATGGCAGAGCCAATACCGGCAACCGTTTCGGCCAGAGCAAGACTGCCACCGCCATGCAACAAACCCATCGGCTGCTTGGTGCGTTCGTCAATGGGCATTTTGGCTTTCACATAGCCCTCCTCGACCACAAGATATTCAATGCCCAAACGTTCCATCAAAGTGCCTTTGCTGGTGGCATTTAACATTTCAATACTCCATCCTTTTTCCATCATTTTTATGCTATGTATTATTTTAAATTACAATTTTGAAAGCTACCAAACGCTTTTAGCTTATTAAATAATGCGTTTTGTAATTGGTTTCTGTTGGCTGCCATATTAATCTTCTTTTTGCTTGTTTAGTTTTTTGATTTGAGGATTTCGGGTAAGAGACTTCATTTAAGCAATTGCTGTGAGGTTTAGCTTAATCAAGCGCTCACTTATTGGTAATTGCATCCGTATGAATTCTGCGTTTAAACTTTCCATATTTGCCAATACCAACAATTGTTCAAGTGTGCTGTAATCCCTTATATTTCCTTCTTTGCCAAGATTTTCGTTTCTCCGGTGAGAAGCTGTTTTCCCAAACAGGGCTACATTCAGCATATCTACTTCGCTGGCATATATAAAGGTTGCTTGTTCTTTTGTAATTTCCGCGGGAATAATGTTTTCTTTTACAGCATCGGTATGTATGCGGTAATTAATTTTCGAAAGAGTCCTATGCAGATTCCATTCCAGCGAAAGACGCTGGTTTTCATCATCCTTTAATCTTTGAAATTCTTTTAGCAAATACAATTTGAATTCAGGGCTAAGCCATGAGCCAAATTCAAAGGCAATATCTTTATGGGCAAATGTTCCTCCGTATCTTCCTGCACTGGCAATTAATCCTATGGCATTGGTATTTGCAATCCACTTTTTAGCGGAAAGATAGATTCGATTTGTACCCGCTTCGCTTTTAATTCCCTCGAATTCGAGGGAATTAAAAACCAGGTTGTTTATCTGTTCCCAAACACCTAAAAACTCAATGGAATCTTTATTCTGCAACCATTGCTCAATAAGAGCAGAGCCTCCTTCGAAATTTTTTACCATGTCACTTAATGAGATATAATCAATATTCAGTTTTGAAAGAATTGTGATTTCAGTTCCCTTGACACTAATGGATGCATTTTTGTCTTTTGCCATACTAACTAAAACTTTGATTTAAAACAATTTGAAGATTCATATGCTGCTTCAAAATAACCGTTTTCGCAATGGTAAACAATTTTCCCAAAGTGATACTAAATTTCCGTTTATTTTCATTTTGTACTATCACAAAGTTTTATTTTAAAATTCAGTCACGTTCGTTTTTTTTAAACTTGTTGCCATCTTCATCACAACCATCATTTTACGAAAAAGTTTGGTTGATGCCGCAAATCGCTACCCCAACCAAACTTTTTATTTAGAAGAATGGAACTACTGATTGATACCAATTTCGTTCAGCATGAAGGCAAACTCAAGTGCTGCTTCTTTCAAACGTTCAAACCGCCCTGAAGCACCTCCATGACCAAATTCCATATTCGTTTTGAGGAAAAGATGGTTGTTATCGGTTTTTAAAACCCGCAACTTAGCCACCCATTTTGCCGGCTCCCAATATTGCACCTGACTGTCGTGCAAGCCCGTAGTAACCAGCATGGCCGGATATTCTTTGGCTTCGACTTGGTCGTAAGGTGAGTAGCTGAGCATATAGTCGAAATATTCTTTTTCATTGGGATTGCCCCATTCGTCGTATTCGCCTGTTGTTAAAGGGATAGTTTCGTCGAGCATGGTGGTAACCACATCAACAAAAGGCACTTGAGCCACCACGCCTTTCCAAAGGTCGGGGCGCATATTAACAACCGCACCTACCAAAAGACCACCGGCACTGCCACCCATAGCAAACATTTTGTTGTTATTGGTAAACTTTTGATCAATCAAGTATTCGCCGCAGGCTATAAAATCAATAAAAGTATTTTTTTTGTTCAGGAGTTTGCCGTTTTCATACCACTGACGGCCCATTTCTTGTCCGCCGCGGATGTGGGCTATGGCCCAAACGAAGCCTCTGTCGAGCAAGCTCAAGCGCGATGAACTGAAATACACATCCATGGTAGCACCATAAGATCCATAACCATATAGCACAGTAGGGTTGTTGCCATTTTTGACAAGACCTTTTTTATACACGAGTGAAATAGGTACTTTTACGCCATCCGGGCTGGTGGCATAAATGCGCTCAGTTTGATAATCTTCGGGATTGTATCCGCCCAAAACCTCTTGTTGCTTGAGCAAAACTTTTTCTTTGGTGGCCATATCGTACTCAAACACAGAGTTGGGTGTGGTGAGCGAAGTGTAGCCATAACGAAGTTTTTGGGTGTTGAAATCAGGGTTAGTTGAGGTATAGGCGGTGTAAGCGGGTTCGCCAAAATCGAGATAATAGTCGGTATCGTCACTCCATTTTTTTACTCTGAGTTGGATGAGGCCTTCCTTTCTTTCACTCACAACAAGATAATCTGAGAACACTTCAAAATCTTCGAGAAGCACGTCATCGCGATGGGCAATCACATCGGTCCAATTTTCCTTTGCGGTAGCACCGATGGGAGTTTTCATCAAACGGAAGTTGGCTGCTTCGAGGTTGGTACGAATATAAAAATGATCTTTATAATGGTCAATGCTGTACAACATATCGCTTTGGCGCTTTTGAAACAACACAAAAGGTGCTGATGGATTGCCGGCAGGCTGAAACTGAAACTCAGCTGACAATGTGCTTGTTGAACCCAAAACAATAAAATCTTGTGATTTTGTTTTATACACAAAGCTATAAAAAGTGGGATCGGTTTCGTGCATAATCAACACATCGGCAGCTGTGCTGCCGAGGCTGTGTTTTAAAATTTTGTAAGGACGTAAAGTTTCGTCTTTGATGCTATAATAAAGCGTCTTGTTGTCGTTTGACCAGGCCATATTACCGGAAGTGTTGGTAATGACATCACTGAACAGCTCGCCGGTGGTTAAGTTTTTTATATATAAGGTATATTGGCGACGACTAACGGTGTCGAGGGCATACGCCAACAAATTGTTATCGCTACTCACTTGCCATCCCCCAATTTCAAAATAAGCCAGTCCTTTGGCCATTTCATTGCCGTTGAGCATCACCTCTTCGGGGCTTTCCATATTGTCTTTTCGGCGGCAAATAATCGGATATTCTTTGCCTTCTTCGTAACGGTTGTAATAAAAATATCCATTTTGTTTGTATGGCACCGAAACATCTGTTTGGTTAATGCGGCTGAGCATTTCATCATACAGCTTTTGCTGCAACGGACGGGTATGCGCCAAAACGCTGTCGGTGTAGGTGTTTTCGGCTTCTAAGTATGCAATCACTTCGGGGCTTTCGCGTTGGTTAAGCCAATAGTAGTTGTCAACACGGTCCAGGCCGTGCATGGACAAAGTGTGTGGTTCGATGCGGGCTAAAGGTGGTTTCATTTCGTTTTTAGGAGTTGTTGAACAGCCTGTGCCAATGAGGGTTGCCACGGCAACAAAGGCAAAAAGGCCAATGAGAGAAAACTGTGTTTTCATAAAATTCTTATTGATTTTTGATTAGAAAGAGAGGGTGATTCCGAGGCTGGGCATGAGGGGAAGCTGGCGTAAAACTTCATTGGTAATCTGGTCAACATAAAACACGTTGGCACGGTTGTAAATATTTGTTAAGCTGAGGTTGATTTCCAATTCGGTTTTTTCGCTAAAGTAAAAACGGCGTTTGGCATCAAGGTCGAGACGATGGTAGGTGGGCAACTCGCCTTCGTTGAGGACGCCATAAATGGTTCCCAATTGGCCGTTGGCGGTGGTGTAGTCGTAATTAATGCCTTGTGTAAAGGACAAATATTCATAGTTTCCTTGCACCTGAGTGAAAGGAAATCCTGTCCCGAAGTTCCAGCGGGCACTGAAATCCCATTCTTTTTTGGCTCCGGTGGTGTAGGAAAGAATGAAGTTCATGTTGTGACGGCGGTCGTAGTGCGGACGGTAGCTGTAGAGTTCTCCCGCTTTTTCTTCAAAGGTTTTTGTAACATAACCCAATGAATATACTGCCCAAACATACAGCTTATTTAATTCGTACTTGAGGGCCAAATCGGCACCGTAAGCAGCTCCTTTTTCGATGATAAAATCTTTTTTCAAACGATCGGGAATGGAGAAATCTGCCGTGGCTTCATCGTAAATTTTGTTGCGGTTGAGATTGGTGAGCTGGTTAAAGTTTTTGAGGTAACCTTCCACGTTCATGTTGAGGTGTCGGCTGAGATCCACCTCGGTTCCTAAGATAAAATGGATGGCTTTTTGAAGTTTTGTGTTCACATCTTTGTTGTCAAACTTAGACGGTAGGTTGTCGGGACCTGAAAGAAATCCGTAAAAGAGGTTAACCACATCGCGATCGCTGTTGGCCGCAATCAGATTTTGCGAATACATTCCGGTTGCAAACTTAACCCTCACCCTATCAGAAACAAGGTATTTCATTGCCAATCGAGGTTCCGGACTGATCTCGGCCAATGAGGCATAATACTGGATGCGCAAACTGGGTTCAAAAAGGAGTTTGCCGAAGCTGCCTTTGTAGCGCACATAACCGGCCAGTTCGGTGGTGTTTTCAATTTGGTTGATTTTGCGTCCAACGCCATTGGTAAAGTTAAACTGGGTTTTGAATCCCAATATCTCAACGCCATATTTAATAAGATCTTTTCCAATGAAATAGGTAAAATGAAATCCCATATTGAACCCATTGATTTCGCTCATTCTTTCGGGTGCCGATTGCTCAGTAAGCTCGGCTTTGTAGGATGAATAAGCCATATTCCCTTCGATAAGCACAGGCGATTTACCCGGAATGATCAAGAAATTAGAACCACCACCCACTGATTTCCAACCAAAATCGGAAAGTGCTTTATAGTTGTTCACCTTGTCGTCGAAGTTAAAACCAAAAAAATTGATTTTGCTTCCATTGGCGGCATTGATGGAGGCTTTAGCGTAAATATCAAGAAAATTAAATGGCAAACCGTCTTCTTCAATGTATGAATACAGGGCCTTGCTGCTTTGTTCTAAGTATGAATTTTTTACAGAGAGAATAAATGAAGAGCTTCCTCCATTTTCTTTTTTCGCTTTCACGATAGGCCCTTCGAGCAAAAGTTTGCCTCCAAAAGAGCTGAATCCAACTTTTCCTGCAAAATGATTTTTATTGCCATCGCGCGTGGTGATGTCCATCACCGAAGAGATGCGTCCTCCATAATCGGCACCAAAACCACCTGTAAACACTTCGGCATTGCGAATCATATCGGTATCAAAAACCGAAAATAAACCAATGGAATGGAAGGGGTTATAGACAATCATGCCATCGAGCAGCACCTTGTTTTGAATGGGCGAGCCGCCACGAATATACAATTGACCGCCTTGGTCGCCGGTAAAAATTACTCCCGGAAGCACCTGCAAATATTGTGCAAGGTCGGCCTGACCACCTATGGAAGGAATCTTTTTCAAGGTTTTGGGTGTGAGGTTGACCACCGAGGTTTTGGTTTCGGTCACCGCCTCAATCTTTTCGGCCGTAATGTTCACCGTTCCCAAACTTACCGATGATTCAATAAGTTGGTATTTTTTGTTTAACACCTCTCCTTTACGCAGTTGAATCACCTCGCGGATGGTGTCGAAGCCCAAATACGTCGCCAAAAGGGTGTATTTCCCCTCGGGGATTCGGGTAATGCTAAAATATCCATTCACATCGGTGGAGCCGCCATAAGTGGTGCCTTCGAGATAAACATTGGAAAAAATAACTGGTTCGCCGCTACTGGATTCATACACAAACCCACGAATGGCAGCATCCTGTGCCAAAAGAAAATTAGGTGAGGCAAGAAAGACAAAGATTAAAAAGATAGAGAGTTTTAAAGCCGTAAAATATTTCATCACAATGGTTTAGCAGATCATTTAATAAAAAAACCTCAACAATCCCTGCAAAGGGCTTGGAAATAACCTGCAAAGAAACTAAAAACTACTTCATGCCCTGCCAATAAAAAGTTTAAAGTTTGATTTAGTCAGTAAAAGGAAATGGTTTCAGGGAATTTCTTTTTCAATTAGCGAGCGAATGACCACCGAAGCGCAATACATTCCAAACAACGCCGGCATATATGAAATGGTGCCAACGGTGCTACGTTTATTCAACTCGCCACTTTCAGCTTTCACGCTTCGGCGCGCAACCACTTCCGGGGAATAAACTGCTGTGATGCCTTCCCACACACCCAACTTATGTAATTTTTTTCGGATATAATACGCCAAACGACATTGTGAAGTTTGCGCAATATCCACAGCTTTAACCTGTTGCGGGTCAAATTTTCCACCGGCACCCATTGAGCTTACCACCTTGCGACCCATTTGATGGGCATGATACAACAGAAAAACTTTGGGCGACAAACTGTCAATGGCATCTATCACATAATCAAAAGGCTGAGCGACTAAATCTACAATCAACTGATCTTTAATGTATTGATCAACAACAACCAATTCAACATCTGGGTTGATATCGCGCAGACGTTGGGCCATGACGTCTGTTTTTTTCAATCCCATTGTGCTTTCTAAGGCAGGCAATTGGCGGTTTCTGTTGGTTAGATGAAGGGTATCGCCATCCACAATAGTAAGTTTTCCAATGCCGGCGCGTACCAATTGCTCGGCTGCATGAGCGCCAACACCGCCCAAACCGGCCACCAACACATGGCTTTTATCTAATTTTTCAAGTGCCTCCTCGCCTACTAAAAGTCGTGTACGGGCCTTCCAATCTTGTTCCATTCAAGCTGTTTTTTAAAACAAGCGGCAAAATTAGCAAAGATTTGTCGGCGCAAAACTTCCCGATCTATATTCAGAATTTCGGCTGCTTTGTTGTACAACACCTCAATAGCAACAGATGCCATATCGGTTTCAAAAAAGATTTTATCAAGTGGTAACCCATTCAATGCTTGTGCTATAGGACGTTTACCATCAAAAAGCGCAGCACCTACGGAGAGGTAAAAACCTTTCTCAATCAATGGCATCGCCGTTGGCAAGGCTGCCGCAAAACCATGAATAATCCAAGGTACCGACGGTTGAATCGTTTTGTGAAGCTGCAACAGCAGATCGAAAGAACGTACAGCATGAATCACCAATGGAAGTTGTAGCTTTTCGGATAGAAGTGCCTGGTGTTCAAACACTTCTTTCTGTATTTCTATATCAACAGCGATACTTCTATCAAGTCCGGCTTCGCCCAATGCCCACACACGTTGATCTTGCAGGTCGGTTTCGAGCAACGACATTAACCCTTCTTTTTGCATGTGCCTAAGCTGATAAGGATGAATACCCACCGAAGCTCTTTCAACTTGAAGGTTCACCTTTAGTTCACCGGCCATAAAACTGCACAACAAAATGGCATCCAAATTGTCAGTTGATATTTGGTGGGTATGCACGTCAATATAAGGAGGCTGGGGCATCATGCAACAAAAATAAACTTATTGTGACGATGATCAGTTAAATATTTGATAGCACGCACCGATGAAGGTTTCAAAAGGTTCTGACGTTGCAATAACTCTTCGAGAATCTTTAGTGTTTCTCTGAGACAAGCCGTAATACCGTTCATGCACAAATAAAATCACTATGAAAATACTGATTTAAAATATCTTACAACATCAACTTGATAATTTTTCGGACAATAGTTTCAATTTGGGAATTTCGGCAGTGAATTTTTCTAACTTTGGAATCCCTATTCAGTCCACTGATTTACCTTAAACGACGATCATTAAACCTATTATACAATGGATGTTGAAATTTTATCGCGGCTACAGTTTGCCTTTACCATCTCATTCCATTACATCTACCCACCGTTGAGTATCGGTATTGGGTTGATGATGGTGCTGATGGAAGGAAATTACCTCCGCACAAAAAACAAAATGTACGAGCAATTGGCCCGCTTCTGGACCAAGATTTTTGCCATCACTTTTGGCTTGGGTGTTGCCACCGGCATAGTGATGGAATTTGAATTTGGCACCAACTGGGCCACCTATTCACGCTTTGTGGGCGATGTTTTTGGCAGTGCCTTGGCCGCTGAAGGAATTTTTGCCTTTGCGCTTGAAAGTGGTTTTCTTGGCGTTTTGCTCTTTGGCTGGAACAGGGTAAAGCCTGTGGTTCATTTCATTGCAACGCTTGGCGTTTGGTTAGGCAGTATGTTTTCGGCAGTATGGATTGTGATTGCCAACAGCTGGCAGCAAACGCCAACAGGATACCATATTGTGGGTGAAGGCCTTAATGCCCGCGCCGAAATCACCGATTTTTGGGCAATGATTTTCAACCCTTCGAGCGTAGATCGCGTGCTTCACGTATGGATCGGCGCGCTTATCGCCGGAGCTTTTTTGGTGATGAGCGTTCATGCTTACTACCTTATCAAGGGTCGCTATGTTGTGATGTCGAAAAAAGCGTTTATCATGGCTCTTTCAGTGGCAGCAGTATTTTCGGTGCTTCAATTGGTAACAGGTCACAGCTCAGCCAATGTGGTGGCCAAGCACCAACCCGCTAAGCTGGCCGCGTTTGAAGGTCATTACAACAGCGACAAGAAAGCCGATATGTTTCTTTTTGGTTGGGTTGACCAGAAAAACGAGAAGGTTTACGGGCCTTACATCCCCGGTGGATTAAGTTTTTTACTTCATGGCAACTTCGATACCCCTGTTCCTGCACTGAATGATTTTGCTGATGATGAAGTGCCATCGCAGGTGAATGCTGTTTTTCAGTTTTATCACCTGATGGTTGTCTTCGGACTCTATTTTATTGGATTAACGTTATTGGGTCTTTTTCTTCATTGGAAAGGAAAGCTGTTCCAGCACAAATGGTTGCTCTACATTTTTGTTTTTTCGGTGATCTTGCCGCAGTTGGCCAATCAGTTTGGTTGGTTTGCTGCTGAAATGGGCCGTCAGCCTTGGGTGGTGTATGGTTTGTTGCGAACCTCCGATGCCTTATCGGTTGTGGTTAATGCCAATCAAGTGTTGTTTAGCATGATCATGTTCACGCTATTGTATGCCTTACTTCTTGTGTTGTTTTTGTATATGATGAATAAAAAAATCCAAGCAGGACCTTACGATGAAAGCAACACAAATCACCGTCCCACACAGGAAGCTATCGCCGATTTGATTGATAACCAGAAAAACATAAAACTATGACCGAGCTAAAATATTTTATGGGAATTGACTACCCCACCTTATGGTTTTTGGTGGTAGGGGCGCTTTTTTCGGGTTACGCTATTTTGGATGGATTTGATTTGGGTGCTGGAGCTTGGCATTTGTTTTTTAAGAAAGAGGAAAGCCGCCGCATTGCCCTCAACGCTGTGGGTCCTGTATGGGACGGCAACGAAGTATGGTTGGTAATTAGTGGAGGCGCGCTCTTTGCAGGATTTCCGATCTTGTATGCCTCCATGTTTTCGGCCATGTATATTCCCTTTATGCTCTTCCTTTTCGTGCTGATTTTGCGGGCGGTTTCCATTGAATTTCGAAGCAAAGAAAAGATGCTGTGGTGGCGCAAAACATGGGATGTGATCTATAGCTTTTCAAGCATTTTAATGGCCTTGCTGTTAGGCGTTGTGGTAGGTAATGTGCTGAAAGGCGTTGAATTAGGCCCCAATTATGAGTTCACCGGACATTGGCTTGACTTTTTGAACCCCTACGCTTTGCTGGTGGGTGTAACAACGCTCACTCTTTTTATGATGCACGGTGCTTTGTACCTTGCCATGAAAACCGAAGGTCGTTTGTTTGAAAAAGTAAATGATTTATTGAAAAAATCTATCATTCTTTTTATTGTAAGCTACATAACAGTAACTGTTTACACCCTCGTTTCGCTTCCTCATCTCACCGACAATCTTCACGACAACACCGCTTTGCTTGCAGTACCGGTGTTGGCCTTTTTAAGCATCGCCAACATTCCCCGTTTGGTGAGCAAGCGCAAATACGTACAAGCCTTTCTTTTTTCGGCTCTTACCATGAGTTTTTTGTTGGTGCTGGTGGCCATTGAATTGTATCCCGTGATGGTGCTTTCTACCGTTGATCCTACCTACAGTCTTACCGTTTACAACGCTGCTTCATCGCAAAAATCATTGGGAATTATGTTGGTGATGACCGCCATTGGCGGCCCTTTAGTACTGACCTACACCGTCTTTGTTTATAGAACATTCTGGGGAAAGGTAAAGATGGACGAAACAAGTTATTGATTAAAATGACCAAATTTGAAGTAAAATCACGCTAAAAAAGGATATCTTGTTAGCTTTTCATAAAAAAGCTATGCAATTGCATACGCATCTAACTTTTTACATATTTTAGCGCTGAAAATAAACCATCCTATGAATTATCCCAAAAAAGTTGTCATTGGCGACATCACCGTTCGCGACGGATTTCAGCACGAAGAAAAATTTATCCCTACCGAAGCTAAGCTTTGGCTGGCCGAAGAGCTGCTTTTGTGTGGCTTCAAACATATTGAAGTTTCTAATTTCGGAAATCCTTCAGGAATGCCACAATTTAAAGATGCCGACCAGCTCTTCAAGCTTTTGCGCAACAGCAAACGTGTGGCGCATCTGCTTCCCGACGCTTCACTCACCGCCATCACCATCCGTGAAAAAGCCATTGAGCGCGCCATCGAAGCCTACAAAGAAGGCTACGGCCCCGACCGCATCTTGTTGATGGTGAGCACCAGCGAATCGCACCAGTTTAAAAACTCAGGCCTCACCATTGATGAATATTTCAAAATGGCCGAAAAATATGTCCCCAAAGCCTTGGCGGCAGGCCTTAAAGTAAACGGTACGGTCAGCACCATTTGGGGCTGTCCCATCGAAGGACCTACCGAACTTTCTAAAGCCGTTGACTTTTCGCAACGCTGGCTTTCAATCGGTGTCAGCGATGTAGAACATGCCGACCATGACGGATCGGCCTCACCCGACCGCATCTATCGGTACTTTTCAATGCTTTTGGACAAGGTGCAAAACCCACATAAACACATCGTGCATCTGCACACCACACGTGGATGGGGATTGGCCAATGTGTTGGCGGCACTCCAAGCCGGCATGACCAATTACGAATCAACAATGGGTGGCATTGGCGGGCAACCGGCTAACTTTGTGGATGGCGTGCCCGTTTCGGGAACCGGCGCTTACTATTACAAAGAATCCATTGCCGTGGGTTTGGTGACCACCGAAGATATGGTGGTGATGATGGACGAAATGGGTATTGAAACCAACCTCGACATTGACCGCATTTTAGAAACAGGAAAGATGGTGGAAAGAATCGTGGGTCGCAAATTGCGCTCAGAAGCCATACATCAAGGCAGAATTCCCAAAAACCTTTCGGGCCGCGCATAAACAAACACTACCCAAAAGGCTAAAACCCACAACCCCTGACAAAAAAAACATGATAAAAATTACCGAAACGGCTCGCGATGCCATGCAAGGCATCAAAAATAATATCCCTGCCGAGGTTAAAATAAAATATATCAACGCCTTGCTCGATGTGGGTTTCGATACCGTTGACTGCGGTAGTTTTGTGTCGCCCAAGGTAATTCCACAAATGGCCGATACTGCAAAAGTAGTTCAAGGCCTGAATATTACGCCAACTTCTCCCGAAATCATGGCCCTTGTTGTCAATCCGAAAGGAGTTCAACATGCCCTATCAGCACAAAGAATAAATTGTCTATCGTATCCTTTTTCTGTTTCAGAGGAGTTTTTAAAACGCAATATGAACACCAGCGAAAAAGCCGCACTTCAAAGCCTGGCGCAAATGCTGGAAATGACGACAGGCACCACCATTGATTGGGTGGTGTATCTTTCGATGGGACTTGGTAATCCCTACGGCGATGCTTGGAGCATTGGAAAAGTAACCGATGCAGCAGGAAAGCTGATGACGATGGGAATCAGACGAATGCCTGTTTCAGATATCCTTGGACAAGCCACACCCGACACCATTTTTAATGTATATTCCTTCTTGCGCAAAACTTTTCCTGAGGTAGATTTTGGCTTACACCTGCACACCCTTCCATCGCAAAGCCATCATAAGCTCGAAGCTGCTTGGGAGGCCGGTGTCACCAGCTTTGAAACCGTACTCAACGGTTTAGGAGGCTGCCCAACGGCAGCAAACGAAATGGTAGGTAACCTCAGCACCCAAGACCTCCTGTCCTTTCTTCAAGAAAAAAATATTCCGTGTAAGGTAAAGTCCGATTCTCTTTTCCCGGCAATGGAGATTGCGCAATCCTTCTAAGAAATTGCTGCACTTTCTTTCAATGATGTGCCACACCAAAAAGCGCATATTTCTTGGACATTAGCCACGTGAACTGTAATGTATCCATAAGGTACTGAGGCTTTTATTTTGGAAATAAGTCCCACGATCGGAAAAGTTAATGTATTTTCGACTTTGTGTTTATTGCTAATGTATATTTGCCTATGCTTTTTGTTGATCTCATATATAATCTATCGGTCTTGGTGGCAATCAGCGTGCTTTCGGGTTTTGTAAATCAAAATATAAAACCTGGCGACCTCGCAAAACAAATCATGCAAGGACTGCTTTTTGGTACTGCCGCAATCGTTGGGATTGCCAATCCGGTAGTGTTAACCGAGGATATCTTTTTTGATGGACGGAGTGTCGCCATCAGCATTTCAGCTATGCTTTTTGGACCCCTCAGCGGCATCATCAGCGCGGTAATGGCCATTGTTTTAAGGGCATGGATTGGAGGGCAAGGTGTAATTATGGGTATAGTCGTTTCTGTGACAGCCTTTATCATTGGTTCCT
>JAEWWJ010000037.1 GCA_023396415.1 Bacteroidota bacterium | reverse complement strand
TCGACAATTTGCGGAAAACTTACCTCTTGTGTTTCCATAGTTGCAGATTTTGATTTCACCTTCAAAGGTCGCAACTATATTCATGCACAGTGGGTATGATTTTGATCTTATGGATATTTCATGTGATCTTATTTATATCTTTTCTAAATTAACGTGCAAAATTAGGCATTTTAGTAGAATTGTTATCGGTGAAGCCAAAAAAAACGCTTATTTCCAAGAATAACACTACCTCAATAAAAACAAATAACAGTTGTTCAACCGATTATGTTCAATCATTCGTTGGATTCGGATATTCTTCCTTTGAGTTCACCCGATTCCACAAGTTTGTTCAAAATGGAATATACGGTTAAACCCGCCACCGTTTTGATGCCCAACTTACGTGTGATGTTTTTTCGATGGGTCATTACGGTATGCACACTGATGAACAAGCGTTCGCTGATTTCATTGTTGGTATAGCCTAAAGCCACCAACCGCAGCACATCCGATTCTCTTTCGCTGATGCTTTCCGAATCTTTTTCATTGTTTATAAGACCTAATTTAGTGATGAACTGCACGAAATTCTGCATCAAAACCGCTTTTGAGGCAGCGATATCGAGCACAAAATCGCAGTGCGAGAGAATAGTTTCCGGCACATCGCCCCAAGTTAAGCCTACAATTTGCAGCTTCAGAAACGGCGCCTTGTTTCTGTTGCCATGCCAGTGGCTGTGCAGCATTAGGGCATTGATGAAGACCAAGCGCGGCTGATATTTTTCAATTAATTTTTGAAAACTACCATTGATAACGGTTGTTTCTTCAACACGAAAAGCAAGCCCTGTTTGGGTTAGCAACGTTTTCAAGCCTTCGCGAACCAAGTAAGAAGGTTCAATAATGAGAATATTCACCAACTCACCCATGGCTACCTTGCACTTTTTGTGAACTTGCGCAATTCGATTTCCATTTTTTCAACAATTGGAACCAAAATTAAATCTTCGATGTGCTGGTGGTTGTTTAAATCTTTTTCCAACTCAAAAATTTCATGCAAAATAAGGTTTAGCAAGCGACTGTCTTGGGGCGAAGGAATGTATTTGATGATGATATTTTTGAGGTCAAATAGCTTATCTTCAACATTTTCGTGGTCTTCTTCATACTCGTGAATAGAGTAAGCCTTCAGCAACTCGAGTTGATCTTGATTGCTCCTGTCGGAATTCAAAAAATGTTCCAATTCCAACACATAAGGATACACGCGATGCTCCTCCTTGTTGATGTGCACCGTGAGTTCATGCGAATATTGTCCAAAAAAATCGAGCAAAAGCACCTTTATTGCTTCATCGAAACTGCTGTCGTTTTCAAGGCGTTGGATATAGTTTTCAATCTCAGGAATTCTAAAATCTAGATAATAGCTGTGGGTTTGTTGCAGATATTCGATCAGCCGACTGGCTTTAAACTGAAGCAGACTTTCCACCGGGAAGTATGAGGGGTCATGAAAAGTGTTGACAATCTCAAGAAAAAACTGTAGAGGCACTTCATGAGTTGTACACAGCTGGCTCACAGTTTTTTCGCCATAGCCCAATTGAATGCCAAAGCGATTGATCACATGCAGCAGATGATGGTTCAGATGTACCACATCGGCCATTTTCATATCTTGGTGTATAAGCATGGTTTTACAATTGAAATGAAACACAAAAATAAGTAAACTACCCAAGCGCGAGCCATTGCTCGAGACAATCACGAAGTGCATTGGGCTCGAAAGTTGGAAAAGCTGAGGTTGCCCAAGTGGTCATCGGAGCCGTGCTGAGGTCAAAATTGTGTTGCTCGGCAAACATAAAATACCCTTTTTTACCTAACCAACTGCCAAGATATTCTTGCTCCGATTGTCCAGGAGTAGGAACCAATAAAGCGGTGCGCTGCAATGCCACCAAATCCATGATCGTTGAATAACCAGCCCGCGCTACAATGGTTTTGGCTCCAAGAATAAGCCGTTTCAACCTTTCATCATCAATATGATTGAGCAAACGGATATTTTCAGGAACCTCAGGTGACGGCTTTCCTTGTGGAACAGCACGGGCAATGACAACCGATCCGCTAAAGTTTCGCAGTTGCCTCAAAATTTGATTCTCGAAGATAGAACGCTGAGGCTCGGGCCCTGAAAGCATCACCAAAAGATCTACTTCTTCAGATTCCTGATAGGCCTCTGTTGTTACAAATCGGCTTATCGGGCCAATGTATTTTGTTGGCAAATGCTGAAACGGTGGGTGCGACAAATCGCCGGCCAATGAGCGGTTGTCGGCAAAATCAGGAATCCAGCAAGCTGAATACCGCGATGCAACCATGTTGTTTACAAGTTTCGCGACTTTCGTAGCCCAACCCATGCCCTTGGGCAAATGCAAATGAACCTGATGCGTGATAAACACCGAAGGCACCTTGCTGCTGTATGCCCCAAAACGATTGTCGGAAATTACGGCATCAGCAGCACACTTCTTCACCAATTGCTCCAATTTTCGGTGATCAGCCATCAGTTGCCACAGCAGGGCGGGCGCCTGCATCAGCAAGGGTGCAACAACCGATTTTCCTTTTCCGTAATGGGGTTCGTGCGAAGGAAAATGCAACCACGGCAAAGCAGGGAAAGTGCTGCGCAAAAGCGCCAAAGGCGCGCCATCAGCAGCCAAAACCACACGGTGGTTCATTGCCAAAAGTGCATGAATAATCGGTATGCAGCGTGAGGCATGTCCAATTCCCCAATTCAAGGGGACGATGAGGATGGTTTTCTGTGGAAACAAAATCAATGCTTATACAACAAAAGTAACAGTTTTTCTTTTAATTTTGGCGCCCATGTCCGAACAGCTTTTGTATAAAATTGGCCTTACCCTTATCCCGGGAGTAGGTGATATTGTTGGAAAGAAACTTGTTGCCTATTGCGGTGGCCCAGAAGCCGTTTTCAAGGAAAATAAAAAACATCTTGAAAAGATTCCGGGCATAGGTGCATCAACTATAAGCAGCATTCTGAGCCAAAAGGTTCTTTCGCGTGCCGAAATAGAACTTAAAACCATTGAGCAGCAACACATTCAGGCTTTGTTTTATCTCGATAAAGCCTACCCCAAGCGATTGCAACATTGTGCCGATAGCCCGTTGCTGTTGTATTACAAAGGCACGAGCGATTTGAATCAACAAAAAGTTATTGGCATTGTCGGGACACGCAATGCAAGCGAATATGGCAGACACTTTTGTGAACAAATAGTTGAAGACTTCAAAAACGACAATGCACTTATAGTTAGTGGATTAGCCTATGGAATTGATAGTTATGCCCACCGTGCTGCCGTCAAAAATCAGCTGGGGACCATTGGTGTTTTAGCACATGGCCTCGACAGGATTTACCCCTACACCAACAAAAGTTTGGCCGATAAAATGTTACTTAACGGCGGTCTGCTTACCGAATTTATGGTCGGTAGCAAGCCCGAAAGAGAAAATTTTCCGCGTCGCAACCGCATCGTAGCCGGAATGATTGATGCACTGATTGTGGTTGAATCAGCCCGAAAAGGAGGTGCACTGATCACTGCCGACATTGCCAATTCCTACAATCGAGATGTTTTTGCTGTACCGGGTCGCGTTGGCGACACCTTCAGCGAAGGCTGCAACTACCTCATCCGCACCAATAGGGCTTCGCTCATTGAAAACGCCACCAACCTGCGTTACCTGCTGGGCTGGAGCAACGATACTGCAAAAAGCGTTCAAACACAACTTTTTAGAAGCTTTAGCGAAGATGAGCAAGTGGTGATGGATACCTTTCAAAACGAGAAAACTTGCGGCATTGACGACATTATGATTAGAAGTGGATTTCCGGCTTCTAAGCTGGCCGGCATTTTGCTCACCCTCGAATTTGATGGGGTGCTGACAGCCCTACCGGGAAAAAAATACAAGATCGTTTAGACTTTTCAAAAGTAATTTTTTCTTTTTCAGTATTTTATATTGAAAAGCAAACATCATTATTAAGATTCTTGAAACTCCCATCCACGCCAATGATTTCGAGGAGCAACATCCTTAAAAAATTCCATCCTTTTCGTACTTTTGCAGGCTGATGAAAGATATGCGCCCCTATATTTCCGGAAAACTCTTCGAGGTAATTTCCGCCGTTTCACTCAAGCGTTCCGAACCTGCCTATGTAATAGGCGGTTACGTGCGCGACCTGCTTCTCGAGCGTCCTTCCAAAGACGTTGACATTGTTGTAGTAGGCAATGGAATTGAGTTTGCCGGTGCAGTAGCCGAAAAATTAAATAACACCAAAGACGCCAAATTTTATGGTCAATTTGGCACTGCCATGATTAAATACAAAGACATGGTGATTGAGTTTGTGGGTGCCAGAAAAGAATCATACCAGCACCTGAGCCGAAAACCCGAGGTGAGCACAGGTAGTCTTTCAGACGATCAAAAAAGACGCGATTTCACCATCAACGCGTTGGCTATCAGTCTTAATCCTGAAGATTTTGGCCAGCTGCTCGATCCATTTGGAGGCATCTCCGACCTTCAAAAGAAAATCATTTGCACCCCACTCGATCCCGACATCACTTACTCCGACGATCCTTTAAGAATGATGCGCGCCATCCGCTTTGCTACACAGCTGGGTTTTAGCATCCACCCCGATTCGTACAAGGCCATCGCGAGAAACAAAAACCGCATCAAAATTATCTCCATGGAGCGGGTCACCGATGAGTTGAATAAAATTATCCTGAGTGAGCAGCCATCCATAGGTTTTAAACTGCTTTTTGACAGCGGCATTTTGCAAATTATTTTCCCCCAGTTTGTTGCCTTACAGGGTGTTGAAAAAGTAAACAACCAAAGCCATAAAGATAATTTCTACCATACGCTCGAAGTTTTGGACAATCTGTCAAAGACGACAAACGACCTTTGGTTGCGTTGGGCTGCAGTGTTGCACGACATTGCCAAGCCGGCAACAAAAAAATACGAACCTCTTCAAGGATGGACCTTTCATGGCCATGAGTTCAAAGGAGCTAAAATGGTTCCGGGCATCTTCAAGCAGCTCAAATTGCCCCTCAACGAACCTATGCGCTTTGTGCAAAAGTTGGTGCTGCTTCATCTCAGGCCCATTGTTTTGGCGCAAGAAATTGTTACGGATTCGGCGGTTCGGCGGCTTCTCTTCGATGCCGGTGATGATATTGATGCTTTGATGCTATTGTGCGAGGCCGACATCACATCAAAAAACGAATATAAAGTTAAAAAATACCGTGATAATTTTGAGCTCGTCAGGCAGAAGTTAAAAGAAATTGAAGCTAAAGACAAAGTACGCAACTGGCAACCTCCTATCAGCGGCGAAATTATCATGCAAGTTTTTGGTTTGAGACCCGGCAAAGAAGTCGGTCTGATTAAAACCGCCATCCGCGAAGCCATACTCGATGGAATCATTAAAAATGAATTCGAAGAGGCTTATCTTTTTATGAAAGAAGAAGGCCGAAGACTTCATCTTCAAGTTGTTGAGGAGGTAAATTCACAACCCGTGAAAGCCAATGGCCCGCTCCCGCTTTAAAGGACATGGAAAGAAAAAAAAAACACCTCATCGTAGTTGCCGGACCAACGGCAGTTGGCAAAACAAGCGTTGCCATTGCTATTGCGCAATATTTCAAGACTGAAATCGTGTCTGCTGACAGCCGACAGTTTTATAAGGAAATGAGTATCGGCACGGCAGCGCCTACCAACAAAGAGCTCCATCTCGTGAAGCATCATTTTGTGCAACAGCTTTCCATTCAACAGGATTACGATGTGGCCACCTACGCACAGCAGGCCTTGCATAGGTTGCAGGAGCTTTTTACACGCCATAATGTGGTTGTCCTCACCGGTGGATCGGGGTTGTTCATTGATGCGGTCTGTTTTGGAATGGACGAAATACCTCCCATCGCGGCAGAAACACGCCAAAAAGTAAATCTAATCTTCGAAAACGATGGCTTAAAAGGTTTACAATCAAAGGTGTTGGAAGTTGATTTAGCGTATTATAACTCAACAGATCGGCACAATCCCCGCCGACTTCAGCGGGCATTAGAAGTGTTTTATGAAACTGGAAAGCCGTTCAGCTCGTTTAGAAAAAAAGAACCTCAAAGCAGGGAATTTACTCCCCTTTTGTTGGGCTTAAAGCTCGACAGAAATCTGTTGATTGAGCGGATTAACGCTCGCGTTGAACAAATGTTACTCGACGGCTTGGTTCAGGAGGCTTCTGAGTTGTACCCTTTCAAGCATCTCAATGCACTAAAAACAGTGGGATACACAGAAATCTTCGAACATATCGCCGGAAAAATAACTTTAGAAGAAGCCGTGGAACGCATTAAAATCAGCACCCGTCAATATGCTAAACGACAAATGACTTGGTTCAATAAAAAGGACAATTATCGGTGGTTTTCACC
>JAEWWJ010000013.1 GCA_023396415.1 Bacteroidota bacterium | reverse complement strand
TTCCTTTCACCACGCATGGCAGCTATATAGCCGGCTCGGCAAGCAATTCGGTTTATCAACAAGCACTTTTGCCGGCAACTGCAACAGGTTTGAATGTGATAAATGTGTTTCTCACCGCGGCCGGTGACGTGAATGCTTCACTCTTGCCGGGAGCGCAAATGAAATCATCAACACTGCTCAGCTACAACAACATACGTAAAGTTTCAGCGCAAAATAGTTTTGAAACAGCACTGTATTTAGATGGAACCTCTACTTTTGGTGCATTGAATCTAAATTTGGCTTACGATCCTCAAATTGTTGAAATAGTGGAAGTTAAAGATTACGAAGTAGTTTATAATAACACGAACGAAGGGTTGCTTTCCATAGCCTGGATGGATACAAAGGGGAAAACATTTTCAGCGAATGAACCGCTACTGAATCTTGTAATGCGATTTAAATCAACCGTTTACGAAGGTTATCAACCCTTTAGCCTCGCTGATGGTACAAGTTGGGCCGATTTGAATGCCAATGAATTGGACAATATTAGATTGGTAACCGAAAGTTTCAGCACAGCAGATGACCTTAATCTAGAAACAAAAGAAAGTTTCACATTCAATAATTTTCCCAATCCTTTCAAAAATAGCAGCCTTTTACAATTTAAAACAGAGGAGTTGTCCAATATTAAACTGACGGTCAACAATGTTTTAGGTGTCACGGTTCACCAAGAAAACCACTTCGACCAACCCGCGGGAACAGTGCAATTGGAAGTGAACAAACACATGCTTCGTGGTAAAGGAATGTATAACTACGTTCTTCGCATCGAAGATCAAAAGGGTGAGCATTTCATTCACGGAAAACTCATTCTTACAGAATAACAATCAAATCAACCATCTGATTTAAAGCAGCATACATTTAAATCAGATGGTTGATTTCAATTCACTTCAATTTAATTAAGCTTCTTTTAAAAGATTAAGACTTACCGATTGGTTTGTTTTTTTTGATAGAAGAGCTGTTTTTTTCACACCAAGCAACAACACCAAAAGCAATAAAAATCCAACTAAAGTGTATTTCCAAAGGTTATATTTGGCATGAAAATTTACAGGAGCCGTGTTGCCGACAACCATATATGAAGCCCAGAAAAAAGGATGGGACTTGAGCATATTGGAAGTGCTGAGATAGTCAATCTTTGCTTTTTGCAAGGCTACATCTTTACTATAACCCTGCTTTAAGTAATTGTAAAACAATTCAGTGAGCTCGCTTCCGCTTTTATCGTGCACCTCCCAACCGGTCATTACAATAGAAGGTACGCCGGCAAACAAAAAGCCACGAGAGAGACTTATAATACCTTCACCCAATTGCAGTTGGCCCGTGCCGGTGTTGCATGAACTCAGCACCACTAAGTCGGCTTTCAATTGAAGGGAATAAAGCTCATAGGTCTCAAGAAGTTTTTTTTCGTTGGCGGCCTGCTCTTGAAAAATCATTCTTGAATACAAGGGATTCATATCGTCAATGATGGTGTGCATGGCAAGATGCAACACATTATAGTTCCTTGCCTTACTTAAAAAGTTTTCTTTTGTGGCAGCATTGCCACTGAGGACATCGCCATGCCAAATTTTTGCAATACGCTTCGATTCGGAAAGGGCAAAGGGCAATGGCTGTAAAATATCCTGATACGATCCATCCGCCAACTTTGCCAGATCAACCGGTGGATATTCGGGTACAACAGCAAGCATATTTTTTTTCTTCAAGCTTTTTTGTTGGTGCTGTGCCAAGCGCATTCCCGATGAATAAGCGTAAGAAATCGGATGTTTGAGAAATAGATAGGGCAGCTCTGCATAGCCACTCACAGTGTCGGTTAAATCATCAATGTTGTTGGAGGCTATCAGCAATTCAAAAGGAAGATAACCCAATAATCCATCAGGAATCACCACAATTCTTTTGTTTTCTATTTCATTTTCAATCGGTTGAAGCAAGATATTGTACAAATAATTGGATTGGTAAACAAATGTTTTCAAATCATCGGCAGTATAATTGTTGAAAATTCCGGTGATAGAAGTTCTAAACGTGATGAGCCGGTGAAGCAAATCCGAAGCATTTGAAATACGCTTTAGGACATAGCGTGATTTAGTAATTGCAAAAATATTCACTGCACTGTCATCCAACATATACTCAATCATCACTTCATCTGATTTCATATTAGCTTGAACATCAGCTATTTTACTCACAGTGGGGTTGTATTTTAGCGCATAATAATCAGGGTAATTGGTTTCGAGGCGGGCAACAAGACTGTCGTATTTACGCACCAAGGCAAACTGTCGCAACTCGAGGAAACTGATTTTGGCAGTATTGACCGGAATCCTTTTTTGCTCTTCGCTCACTAACTTTCTGCTTGACTGAATTTCTTGATTCAGCTTACGCTCAAGAGTGGCGAGCTCCTCGGGGATACCGGCTGCGTAGGCTTGATTTTTTCGTAGCGATGACATGAGCAGCACCGCTTTGCCTTTGGCAGAAAATCCAAACGCAGCATGAGCATAATGCTCATCTTTAGTGATTTGATACAGCAAATAAGCCGATTCCACTGCCTTTTGGTAATAAACCCTGAGGTTTTCGTTGAAGCTAAGCCGGCTTTCATCGCTTAAGGCAATGCTGAGACCATCAACGCGTTCAATGGCTTTTTGATAGTATTGAAAAGCTTCCTTGAGTGTGGAAAGTGAACCATCACGTTCATGCAAAAACATCAAATAGTTGGCTTTACCGAAATAGAAATCCATAAAACGAACACTCAACAGTTCGCCCATGTTAAGCTCAGCACTGATTTTTAGGAGATTTGCATTAAGAATTTTTTCAGCTTGATCAAAGTACTTTCTTGCCAACTCTGACTGATCAATATTGTAATAACACACAGCCATCTTCCTCAACACATCAGCTAAATCTAAGTCATTCTCACCAAAAAGGCTGATGTAGATTGTTTGCCCAACAGAAAAATGGTCCAGGGCCTCAGTAAACCTTTTGTTGTTTCTTAAAAATTCTGCATATTCAATATGAGCAATGGCATATTCTACATTGTATTCGCCTAAAGATTCTTTTGAATACTGAACATACTCTCGCAAAAAAGTCTCTGCTTCTTTATTGTTTTTTAAACCACCATAAGCTTTTGCCAAATTGCGTAAAATTCTCCCTTCCGTAACCGAAGTTTTATCAATTCCACGGATATGAAGCAACAATTCGAGTGCTTTATCATAATCGCCGGTTTGCAGGTAAACAAAAGCCAAATTATTTGCTGCTAAAATCAATTTCGGATCTCCAGGACTGAGCTCATTTTTGAAAATATTGTAGGCATTCCGATAGTAAAGTCCGGCTTTTTCGAAATCGTTTCGGAGTAAATATGTGTTTCCGATATTCACAAGAAGTGTAGCATAAAAAGCCCTATCCTTTGTGGGTCTACGCTCCAATAATGCTTCAACCTTTTGATAGTAATCAAGGCTTATTTCCGTTTCGCCAAACAAAAGCATCGTATAAGCAAAATTCGAGTAAAATGATTTCATACGTTGATCATCAGAGGAAAACAATTCTTCTTTAAGGGTTTTGGAACGATTGATATAAGCATAGGCACTGTCAAATCGTCCTTGATTGGCATAAACGATGGCTATATTTTGCAATACATCAGCAAGATCTATCCCAAAAATATTATATTCAATACACAGCGCACGAGCCAATTGAAATTGTTGTATTGCACTCTCCAAATCACCTAAATATATAAATGCAATTCCCTTATAATTATAAATACGGACAACTATCACGGCCTCCGATTCATTGATTTGTTTCAGCCTACTAAGTGCATTATTAAAAATCCCAAGTGCTAGTGAAAACTCATTTTGTTTCACATAAATCTTTCCCAAAAGATGATCTCTTTTTAATTTAATCACATTTCCAGTGACCCGCCCCAATTGTATCAAGCTGTCAACAACAGCTACTGAACGAAAAGCCAGGGTATAATCCTTTTTTGAATTGTATTGATTGCCTATCATAATTTGAAGATCGGCAATAGAGTCGAGATTGGTTGTAAGTGCAAGTGCAGCGTTTAAGAAAAAGAGGGTGCTGTCAGGTTCATCGAGTGCCTCATACCATTTGGCTTTTTCTAAAAGAGCCGTGTAAGATTTACTTGTACGATCAAAGGAAAGAGCCATTGCAGTTTTGAATGGATACCAATAGCACAGCAAGAAGATACCTAAAATGAAATATTTTTTTAACACAGACCTTAAATGTGCTGGCGAAAGTAAAAAAAAAGGAAGTACAAAACTTCCTTTTTGAAAACAAACAATACTATTACAACTAAAGTTTCACAATACGTTGCTGGTGAACCACTTCATTGCTCAAAGGATTTTTTACCACCAATTGATACCAAGCGGAGGATAGGTTTTCTAAATCAAGTTGAAGGGTTGAAAGTCCTTGTTTCAGGAAAACCATCTGGCTTTGTACCATTCTGCCATAGCCATCATAGATTACAATTTCAGCAGTAACTTCACTTTGGCTTTCGATATTCAGTTGTGCGTTTGTGCTTATTGGATTTGGATAAACAGTTGTAACCAAACTTGGAGTATTAATACTTTTCAAAGTGGGCAAACCGAAAGTAACAGTTTTGTCTAATTTTCCTTCACGATCGAGTACATGGCTGTTTGATCGAACGTTCAACACTTGGTAATCGTTGTTAATTGCTTTCAACAGCCTCACCTCAACTTCCATAATTACTTTGTTTGCATCCACAACACTTTCATTATTCAACTGTAAACAGCTCAACCTGATCTGGTTGTTGGTGATAGCAAATTGTGCCATTGGATCGGCAGGAAACACATTCACAATCTGAACCGTTTCAGGATCGTAGCTGAACACGAGTCCGTATCCGCTCATTGCTTTTTCAGTATCCATCAAGGTAACAGGAACACGAACCGATTCCAAAACCGCCAATGCAACAGGCTCTTGCATCATGACACCGGGCATTACATTAATATCCCTTCCTGTTGGTATCCAGATTCCCTGCACATCACCAATACGGCTGCCTCCGATATCTTTAGGTTCTGCTTTGCTATCGGTATTTATGATTACGTCGGTAAAAATCCAAGTACCGGCCGGCATAGGCTGATTATACAAAAAATAATTTGTTAAGATAAAGCTCATATCGTCGGAATCAACAGTCCCGCTGTCGTCAACATCGGCTGCCAAAAGTTGAATTTCATCCAACTCAAGATATCCTACTTCATACAACCAAATTAAATAGGCTTGATCAATATTGATATCAGTTGCAGTAAGGTCTGTTGTTGCACGACAAGTATATATTCCTGAAGCACAGTTGGGAAAACTAAAAAGGCCATCCACATTGGTTACGCTGAGTGCCAAAAGAACATCTTGCTGGTTGTAAAGACCTACAACAACACCCTCCATTGGGTATTCCGATTTTCCGTGATAAAACACATTGCCCTCGATGAGGTTTTGAGCAAAAGAGGCAACAGTTAAAAATAGTGCCAAAACGATAGTAATAACTTGCTTGTTCATAGTTTTAACTTTAAAATTTTAATTCATTAAAAAAAACCTTCTATACATTAATACCAACAATTCCCAAAAACGCATCAAAAAAAATGAACTATTTTTCACTTTTTTTAAAAATAATTTTTAATTATTTGATTTACAACACTTTAAAAATTAAAAAAATATCACTTTTTACGTAGATGAAAAAGCCTTTTTTTTGAGAAAAAGCAAAAAAACAAGCCAATTTAAGCAATTGATTGCTGATATAGTCCAAAACTTTATATTTGCCTCCGCAAAAAAACCAACACTCTATGAACTTCATCCACTTTTCACCCTATTTTCCGCCCAACTATATCCGTTTCAGCACGGCACTTAAAGAAGCTGGAGCAAATGTATTGGGCTTGGGAGATTCTCCGTTCGATCAACTAAAGCCCGAACTAAAGTCAGCATTGACTGAATACTATAAGGTTGACGACCTCCACCATTACGATCAGCTGGTGCGGGCATTGGGTTATTTTACCCACAAATATGGCAAAATTGACGGCATTGATGCCCACAACGAATACTGGTTAGAAACAGAAGCACGGCTACGCAGCGATTTCAACATTCCCGGACTGAAAAGCCAAAACTTGTCCGCAATCAAAAAAAAGTCGGAAATGAAACAAGTGTTCATCAAAGCCGGCCTGCCGGTTGCTCGCGGCAAAGTGCTTCATCAACTCTCAGATGCAAAAAAGTTTGTGGCCGAAACAGGCTATCCACTTGTGGCCAAACCCGATTCGGGCGTTGGGGCGGTAAACACCTACAAAATTGAAAATGAAAACGACCTCAAGCACTTTTTTGAGCATCAGCCCGACAGCGATTATATCTTTGAGGAATTTATCGAAGGTGTAATTTATTCCTTTGACGGATTGGTAGATCAAAATGGTAACCTACTCTATTGTAATGCGATGCGCAACGAAAAAGGAGTGATGGAAACCGTGAATGACGATACCCACATCTATATTATCACCTTAAAAACCATCCCTTCCGACCTTGAAGAAGCCGGAAAAGTTGTCATCAAAGCCTTTGACTTAAAGGCGCGATTTTTCCACTTCGAGTTTTTTGGAAAAAGTGATGGAAGTTTGGTGGCCTTGGAAGTGAATATGCGGCCTCCGGGAGGGTTCACCACGGATATGTGGAATTTTGCCAGCAACATTGATATTTATAAAATATGGGCCGAGATGATTGTTAATAACCGCAGCGATCTGCATTATCTGCATCAATATCAGGTTTGTTTTGTAAGTCGTAAGTTCAGGTTTCCATACAAACACAGCCTTGATGAAATCATAGAGAAATATGGTGAGTACATCGTATTTCACGATTATCTTGACAAGGCACTGTCACGCGCCATGGGCGACTACTGCTTCTTAGTAAGGGCAGAAAGGGAAGAAAAAGTCTTGGAAGTACAACATTTCATTCATCAAATCAACTAAAAACATGCACGTAGAAAACCACCATTGGTACAGCCCCTCGCTTCATAAAGATATGGAAATAAAGGTGTATGGCCATTACGGAAAACCATTGATCATATTCCCGACTCAAGGAGGTTCATTTCACGAAGCCGAAGATTATCACCTCATCGAGGTTTTGAAATTATTTATCAACGAGGGTCGCATCAAAGTTTATACCGTGGGCAGCGTTGATGCCGATGCTTGGGCCAACGAAGGCGTTGCAGTACACGACCGCGGAAACCGACATGAGCAATACAACAGCTATATCATAAAGGAGGTGGTGCCATTTATTCGCAACCACTGCAACAATCCTGATTTGCAAATTGCCCTAACCGGTTGCAGCATGGGGGCTTATCATGCTGCCAACTTTTTCTTTCGACATCCTTTTGTGTTTGACACTTTGATTTCTATCAGCGGCATTTACGACCTGAAATTGTTTATTGGCGATTATGTAGATGATTATGTGTACTTTAACTCACCTTTGCTTTATCTCCCAAGCTTATCAGACGATGCTATTTTACAAAAATTAAGAAGCAATACCATTGTGATTGCTGTTGGAAAAGGCGCTTGGGAAGAAGAAATGATTGCTGATACAGAGGCATTACGGCAAGTTTTAGAAGCTAAAAATATTCCTGCTTGGATTGATGTTTGGGGCAACGATGTGGACCACGACTGGACGTGGTGGCGCGTGATGCTGCCGTACTTTGTTGAAAAACTTTTCTAATAACGGGTGGCCGAGTTCATCAGTATCGGAAAATAGAAGACGAAGCGGCACGGATTTTGTAAACTTGCTGTCAGCTTATTGAAAAAATCAAATATTAACATTAGTTCTATGAAAAAGCTCGGCTTCATTGCCATCTTATTGACTTTTTTGGCAGCTTCTTGCCAAATGAAACAATCCAGCACATCAACAACCTCCACAGAAACAGCAGTTACCGATGGCCATAATGCACAAAACTCGCTCGACTGGCCCGGAAATTATGAAGGAACCCTACCCTGCGCCGACTGCGAAGGTATTGAAACCAAACTTAGCTTAAAGCAAGATGGTTCATACACGTTAACAACCACTTACCTTGGAGAGGAAGGTGAAAATAGATTTGAACAAAAAGGCTCTTTCACTTGGAATGAAGCCGGAAACACCATTTTGCTTTCGGGCATTGTTGATGGGTCTCCCCAGTATTTTGTCGGTGAAAACTATTTGCTGCATTTAGACATGGAAGGCAACAAAGTTACCGGTCCACTTGCTGAAATGTACCGCTTGACAAAAAGCAACGCACCCCAGATTCAAAACGAAAATCAACTCACAGGTGTGAAATGGAAATTGATTGAAATTAACGGGCAAGCTTTTAAAGCCGTTGAAGGGCAAAATGTGGAGGCATTTCTTGTTTTTGAGGAAAAAGAGAACAGAATATACGGTTCAGGAAGCTGTAACAACTTCAATGGCAGCTACGAACTGAAAGATGGACAACGTATCACCTTAACAGGCTTGGCAACAACCATGATGGCTTGTCCGAACATGAAAATTGAACAAGAACTGTTTGAAGTACTCAACAACTGCGATAATTTTACCATCCATCAAAGCGTACTTTCACTTAACAAAGCGCGCATGGCACCTATGGCGAAATTTATTGCCGTTGAGCTGGAAAAACAATAAAGCCTTACGATTGAAAGACATCAGCAACAATGTTTTTATTGTTTGATGAGCCTGATGATTTGCTGCTTTTTCGAGGTTTCAATTTTTAAAAAATAAACACCGCGCTTTAAATTATGAATACCAAAGTGCAGCTCTTCGGTCCTTAAACGAAGATCTAAGAGGTAAGCTTCTATTGTTTTATCCATTACTGACAGTATTCTACCATCAATGGACAACAACTCCAAATGCACTTTACCATGAGGCAGTTTTTTCAAATCAATGGTAAAATTTCTTTCAAAGGGGTTGGGAAAAACCTTAGCCAAATGAGGATCCACGGCTTCATCAGGAAATTCTGCTTGGTTTAAAATCAGGTGTTCCATCTTGAAAAAACCAAGTATTGAGTGCATCAGAGCCATGCGCGATTGAAAATCATCGGGAGCCAAAGCACCGAACTCAACCAATGAGCCAATGCTTCGATATTGCGGACCTTGATATGCAATAGCCGTGTGGGAATCGTCGGCAAGATTGGTTCTAAGCACCGGAAAAGCTGTAGGATATTTACCAATCAAACGATTGAACATAAAACTCACAGCCGAAACATGCTCCATTTGTAACCCGGCAAAACCGGTATTTTCCATACCATAAACCGTTGTAAAATATTGAGGAACAGGCAAATTCACTGCATCAATGCCAAAAAGTCGTGTTAGCGCGCCCTGTCCTCCCCACCGGTAAAACGATTCTCGATAAACGTTTCCGCCCTGATTCATATAAGAGGCCAAAAGCTCTACCTCAACATCTGTAAGCACAACGCTGGTTTGGTAAGTTCCATTGCAGATGAGCACTGCTCTGTATTGCATCATCGCCTCTGTTAATGACTCCGAAACCGTATAAGCCAAGTTCAAACTGTCCAAAACTTGCGCCATAGCGGTCACCGACTGCTGATTGTTCGTTTTGTTGACCAAATAAATGACATATTGACCAATTTCCATTTGCACCGGAACCATGAGACTCATCCCTGATCCATCAGCGGCAGCAAATACAAAATCAGCTCTATGTCCAATTGGACAATCGGATGCTACCGTTATGGAAAATGTAACATCATGTAGGCTACCGGGACTCATATCTCCTACAGCAATGGGGGTTTCAGGAGTAATGGATACAAAAAAATCGGTTGAACTAAGCGATACCATCACACCGGTGGCAGGTAAGGATCCAGCGTTTTTTAAAGTAAAGGTAACAGGAGCCGTTTCACCGGGATCAAGCTTGTTGTTATCGAAATCATCCACAAAAAATTGGTTCATTTGCAATTGAGAAGCAGCCACTTGAATAAAGAACTCTCCTTGTCTGTTGCCTTCAGAGGTTGTAAACTGTAATCGAGCCAACAAAGTATGGCCGTCAGGACAAAAATCGGCAATATTAAAAGCAAAAGCATTCATTAGAGTAAGCGAATCATTGAATGGGATAACGCCCACATATTCAACACTATCTGTAAGCGTTACAAATTCATCATCAATGACCAAGGTGGCTTCAACGGCTGTTAAATTTTGATAAGCGATATTTGACAGCATCAGATCAACAGTTAGATGGCTGCCGTTGTGGGGCATTAGCTGATCATCGGTGTGCAGCGCCGTTTTAAAACTTAAATCCTGTGTCCATTGCAAGGTTTTGACATCAAAAATTCCTTGCTGATCGGTAACCTTAGCCGTGATATTGGTAATTTTTTCTGAAGTTGTTGAACTACTTGTGAAAAACCCATCAGTAAGCAAATCAACCTCTTCCGGCAACAACTCAGGCATCAACCGATAGGCTTGATGCTGTGGAAAACGCATGCTGTTCCCACCAGGTAAAAGTGTAAAATCTTTGCCTTCGCCGGCAGAAACACCACCAAACCACAGCACATTTTCGTTAAGTAACATGTCATTATAATAAAAATTAATGCTGCCATCGGGAAAGAGGGTCACCGCAAATTCACCTTCGCCAATATGATTGTCATAATAGCTCAAAGATTGTTTCCATCGGAATGAAGCATGGGTTTCGTCGCCTTCGTACCACATTCCTTCGGGTTG
>JAEWWJ010000060.1 GCA_023396415.1 Bacteroidota bacterium | reverse complement strand
TTTTGAACTAACTGATCAACGGACAAAAAAATCACCCCACCATCATCCCGAAAAACCCAAAGATTACAACAAATCCAAGCGCGTAACCTACATACACTTCGGATTGGGTGTGGGCATTGAGCTTGAGCCGAGAAAAGGCTATCACGCCGGAAAGAAGAACAACTATTGGCAGAACCACAAAATAAGTAGGACTGAAATACAACGACAAGGTGGCTACTGCGCCTGTTAAACCGCCTGCACCCAACAAATGCAGACTAATTTTCCACCAATAGTTGATGAGCATACTGAGCAAAGCCAGCACAGTGGCTCCCAGCATATAAAGCCCGAAAACAGCGTCTAAACCCAGCTGCTGAAATAAATAAAACGAGAGATAAAAGAAAATCGCTGTGATCAGAATAGGAAGATTGCGCTCCTGCCGATCGGGCATACTTAACGAACCGATAAATTTTAATTTCAGCAGCACAACAAAAACCAATGACGGAATAACGAAGGTGGCCAAAAAAATATACACCCCGTTGAGCCATTCCCAAAAAAAAGATTGCTCATGCTCAAGTGGTTCACCGAAATTTACCAACAGCACATATGCCCAAGTAGGAATCAAAAGCGGATGAAAAACTATGGAAACAAGCTTGGCGATAAAATTTGACACCGAAAAAGGCTTCGTCATGCTAAAGCTCCCTTCTCAAGCGGGCTACGGGAATGTTCAGTTGCTCCCTGTATTTGGCTACTGTACGACGGGCGATGTTATAGCCTTTATCTTTAAGAATGAGCGTCAACTGTTCATCTGTTAAAGGTTTCTCTTTGGTTTCGGCATCAATGCAATCGCTCAAAATCTTTTTGATCTCGCGTGTAGAAACCTCTTCGCCATCGTCCATTTGCATGGATTCGCTGAAAAAGCTTTTGAGAAGAAAAGTTCCAAAAGGGGTTTGAACGTATTTGCTGTTGGCCACCCGCGAAATGGTAGAGATGTCGAGGTTCACCACTTCGGCAATGTCTTTGAGGATCATCGGACGCAGAGTGGTTTCATCTCCGCTGAGGAAATAAGCTTTTTGGTACTCCATAATGGCCGACATGGTGCTATATAAAGTGTTGTGGCGCTGGCGGATAGCCTCGATGAACCATTTGGCCGAATCAATTTTCTGCTTGATAAAAACCACCGCGTCTTTTTCGGAGCGTGTTTTTTTGCTTTCGGTAAACATATTCAACATTTCGTTGTAGCTTCGGCTCACCCGCAAATCGGGCATGTTGCGACTACTCAAACTCAGTTCCAGCTCCCCATCATTGATATGGATGATAAAATCGGGAATGACATAATGGTTGTCTTTCGAGGATTCCATCACGCTGTTGCCCGGTTTAGGGTTGAGCTTCAGAATTTCGTTGAGGGCATCTTTCAGTTCATCTTCGGTAACTTCAGCCCGTTTAATGATTTTATCGTAATGCTTTTTGGTAAATTCGTTAAAAAAGCGGTCAATAATCATCAGTGCCAAGCTGTAGTCCTTGTCAGGATGTTCATCTTGCAAACGTTTCAATTGCAGCATTAAACACTCTTGAAGGTTGCGTGCACCCACTCCTGGCGGGTCAAATTCTTGAATGACGGATAAAATTTCTGCCAACTCTTTTTTGTTGGTTTTGATGTTCATACCAAAAAGCAAATCATCGGCCATGGCTTCTAACGGTCGGCTCAGGTAGCCCGAATCGTCAAGGTTTCCGATAATATAAATGCCCATCTTCGATTTGCGTTCATCCAGCTTGCGGTAGCCCAATTGCTGAATCAACAGCTCTTGAAAGCTTATCGAATCGGCAAAAGGGATGTCGTATTTGTTGTCGTCGGGACTGTAATTGTTGACGTTGGTTTTGTAATCGGGTATGTCATCATCATCGGTGATGTAATCATCAAAGGTGAACTCATCGTCTTTGCTGTCGTACTCCTCATCGCGCTCATCGTCGGAGTAATCGTCGTCGCTGTCATATTCCGTGTCTTCGGCTTCAAAATCATCAATCTCGGACCCTTCTTCCAATTCGAGTGCCGGGTTTTCCTCAATCTCCTGCTTGATGCGCTGCTCCAAAGCGATGGAAGGTATCTGCAACAATTTCATCAACAGAATTTGCTGAGGAGAAAGCTTTTGAAGTAGCTTTTGTTGAAGACGTTGGTTGAGCATATTCTTTTCTTAGTTGGGCTGCAAATGTTTCAAATCTATTTTCAGTTGGTGAAATGAATACACGAATTTACGATAAAAATGTTTTGAAGAACAAATTTTCTACACTAAAAAAACAAACTGCCGGATCAACAAACTAAAAATCTGCTTTTTGCTTTACCCGGCAGCTTTATTTCTTTGCTATTGCGGTTTAAAACTCACAGTTCATGGGCGTGCGAGGGAAAGGAATCACGTCTCTGATGTTGGTCATTCCGGTAACGAAAAGCATCAGCCGCTCAAAGCCCAAGCCAAAACCGGCATGAGGCACGCTGCCAAACTTACGGGTTTCCAAATACCAATCCATGGTTTCGGGGAGAATATGGTTAGCCACCATGGCGTCGTACAATTTGGTGTAGTTGTCTTCGCGCTGCGATCCGCCAATGATTTCGCCGATGCCGGGAAACAACACATCCATGGCCCTGACGGTTGTGCCATCGTCGTTTTGTTTCATATAAAAAGCCTTGATGCCCTTGGGATAATCGGTAAGGATTACCGGCTTTTGGAAGTGCTTTTCAACAAGATAGCGTTCGTGCTCCGATTGCAAATCGGCGCCCCAATTGGTGATCTGGTATTTGAACTTGCCTTTTTTGTTGTGGTTTGAATTTTTTAAGATGTCAATGGCCGTGGTGTAGCTGATACGTTCAAAAGGATTTTCGAGCACAAACTTCAGCTTGCTGATGAGTTCCATGGAACGCTCGTCGGCTTTTTTGTTTTTTTCCTCTTCTTCGAGACGCTTGCTCAAAAAAGCCAAATCGTCAGCACAATTATCTAAAGCATAACGGATGAGGTATTTAAGCATGTCTTCGGCCAAATCCATATCGTCATGAATGTCGAAAAAGGCCACTTCGGGTTCAATCATCCAAAACTCAGCCAAATGCCTTGATGTGTTCGAGTTTTCAGCACGGAAAGTAGGGCCAAAAGTATAGACTTTCGACAAGGCCAAGGCGGCCAATTCGGCTTCTAACTGTCCCGAAACGGTGAGGTTGGTTGCTTTGCCAAAGAAATCTTTTTTAAAATCTATCTCATTCGCTTCGTTGAGCGGAAGGTGTTTCAGGTCGAGGGTAGTTACCTTGAACATTTCGCCTGCTCCTTCGGCATCGGAACTGGTGATAATAGGCGAGTGTATATTGTAGAATCCCTTATCGTTGAAGTACTTATGAATGGCAAAAATCATTGAATGACGCAAACGAGCCACTGCACTAAAAGTGCTGGTACGAAAGCGCAGGTGGGCAATCTCGCGCAAAAACTCCAACGAATGTTTTTTGGGTTGAAGGGGATACTCATCCGGATGGGCTTCGCCCAGCAAAGTGATGCTGCTGACTACCAACTCCACGTTTTGACCGCTGCCGGCCGATGGTACCAACTTACCTTCTGCCGAAATGGCGGCTCCGGTGTGCATATGGGTAAGCGTTGACTCGGGTATTTTTTCCAAATCAACCACCAACTGAAGGTTGTGAATCACCGACCCATCATTAAGGGCGATAAATGCCACATTCTTACTCGATCGTTTGGTGCGAATCCAACCTTTTACGTTGATTTCCTTTTCAAAGTCTTCACTGAGAAGCGCTTCTTTAATTTCTGTACGTTTCACGGAATTTTATTTTTAATAAAAACAACTGCAAAAAAACGAAATTTAGCCATGATAACCTCAAAAAATAAACTTTAAAAACACATCTATCTCAATACTAATCTTTTACCTTTTTACGGTTGAAGTTTAATTCATGGAATAAACATTATCGTTTTCAAGTTGTTTAGGGTTTAGTAATTTAGCAACTCATTAACGTATTTTATGTCAGAAGCTGAAATCATCGTTCAAAACAATTGGATACCCACCGGCAGCGAGCCATTGCTGATTAGCGGCCCTTGCAGTGCCGAAAGCGAAGCCCAGGTTATGCAAACAGCTCATGAGCTGAAACAAACCCAACGGGTATCCATTTTCAGAGCAGGCATCTGGAAGCCCCGCACACGTCCCGATGGCTTCGAGGGCGTTGGCATTGAAGGATTGCGGTGGCTGCAACGCGTAAAAGCCGAAACGAGCCTTTTAACTACCGTTGAAGTGGCCAGTCCGGCTCATGTTGAAGCTGCGCTATCGCATGGCATTGATATCCTTTGGATTGGCGCCCGAACGGTGGTCAATCCTTTTTCTGTTCAAGAATTGGCCCAAGCCCTCACCGGAACCAACATCCCGGTGATGGTGAAAAACCCTATTACGCCCGACATCAAACTTTGGATTGGGGCTTTGGAACGCCTGGACAGGGCCGGAATCAACCGGTTGGCAGCCATCCATCGCGGCTTTCATACGTTTGAGAAAACGCCTTATCGCAATGCGCCGCTGTGGGAAATCCCCATCGAACTGAAACGTCTTTTTCCACAATTGCCATTGATTACTGACATCAGTCACATCAGCGGGCGGCGCGATTTGTTGCAAGAGGTGGCACAAAAAGCCTTAGACTTAGAAACCAACGGACTGATGGTCGAAAGCCACTTCGATCCGTCGGTAGCCAAAACCGATGCCGCACAACAGTTGACACCCGAAGCGTTACATCATCTTCTGAACAGGCTGATATTGCGCGATAAATCGTGTAATCCAGAAATAGAAAATACCCTTGAGGTGCTTCGCGACCAAATTGACAGCATTGACAATTCCTTGCTTCAATTGTTGGCGCAACGCATGACGGTTGTTGACGAAATCGGTCAATACAAAAAGGAACACAACATCACCATTTTGCAGCTCAAACGCTGGCAACACATCATCGAAAACCGAATTGCACTGGGTGATGGTTTGGGTCTCGATCGTAAATTTTTGGTGCAACTTCTTGGGCTGGTGCATGAAGTATCTATTCAGCGCCAAGCCTCCATTTACAATTCGTCAATTAAATTGGCTGAATCACATCCAGCGCCGCCGTTTGAAATAAAGGATCAACGCAATACTTAAAGCCGTCATTCCGCCTAAAAGTATCCAAAAAGCCAAAGGATTTTTCTCTAAAGGCAGCAACACATTCATGCCGTAAAGGCTGGTGATAAAAGTCAATGGCAGGATAATGGACGAAATCAAAGTGAGAATTTTAATGATTTCGTTGGTTTTGTTGGTCTGCATCGAGTCGAACGTTTTCGATAAACCTTCAATCAGATCTTCGTAATCCTCAATCATATCCCATATTTTTTGATAGGAGTCGAGAATATTGCCCCAGTAATCTTCCATATTATCGGCAAAACCGGCAATTTGGCCTGTTTCAAACTTATGGAACATCCGCAGCTGCGGCTTAAAAATGGTGTTGATCAGGATGATATTTTTTCGCGTGACCGAGATGCGTTCAATGATGCGGGTAGGCTGACTGTTAAACAGTTCGCGGTTGATCAGCTCCAAATCGAGGCCAATTTTACGTAAAAGGTAGATGGATTCAACCATCAGCCTTTCGAGCAAGCGGTAAAGCAGGGTATCGGAGGTTCCAATATCGAAATCGAGGTCTTTGTCTTCAATTTCTTTGTATTCAGAAAACATTTGACCCACAATCCAAGGCGATTTTTCGATGGTGATGATGTAATCTTCGCCCCAAAAAATCTTTGCTTCTTTGGTTTTAATGAACAGATTCTGCTTATCGAAATGGGGAAAATGTAGAATCAAAAAATAATAATCATCGTAAATATCAATTTTGGGTCGCTGGTTCAACGACTTGCAATCCTCGATATCAAGAGGGTGAAAGTGAAATTTGTCGCGAAGGAATTCAAAATCTTTGTCAACGGGCTGATGAATGTGGTGCCAGCGCAATCTACCCATTTTTACCGTTTCAATCATAGGCCGACTTTTTTAAAAATCAATAAATGAACCAATGCACCTGCTATGGAAGCTCTCCGGATGCGCGGCCAAAAGTACGCTAAAATGCTTTTTTAAATTTCGCGTGTTAAATTTTTTTCAAAGATATTTGAAATGCCGCGGCAAATGGAAACGGTACATTTAACACAAAAAAACCTCTAAAACTTTGATATCGGTTTTAGAGGTTTTAGATGTTTTCTTTATGCAACTTTAAGGCCGAACAATCAGTTTTGCTATATTATAATTCAGGCTTTGAACAAAATACAATCCGGGAGCTAAACCCTGAAGAGAAATTTCCACGCGGTTGGTAAACAGATCAATATGTTGTGTTTTTAATACTTTACCCTGTGCATCAAGGATAGAAAGTTTTTCGCCGATGGCAAAAGGCTGGCCGGCTTCAAGGGTAACCTGATTTTGTGCCGGGTTAGGCGTCAAGCTGAAACTTTTTCTGGTCAATGACGACTCATTCAAGCCGGTTTCAACATCGAGCACCATCACTTTTACATCGTCGAAATAAAAACCATCAGCAGTTACTCCACCATCGCTGGTGAGGATAAAACGCAACTGAATCGAAGTTCCCGCATAGGCTGTGAGGTCAATCTCCTCCTTCACCCAATCCATAGTTCCGTCGTACAAGGGTTGACCCAAAAGCTGATTGCTTCCACCTGCTTTGGTATATTTTCCTGCTAAAGGAGTCCAATTCAGTCCGTTTGCTGGTTTAATGAGGAGCTGAACGTAATCCCACCCGGCTTCAATGTCCCATTTCGCCCAAAAACTCAAATGGGCATAGGGTGTTTCAGGAATCGCCAATGGCTGCGTCAATGTGATGGATCTGTTGGTATTGTTTCCGTAGTTGCCCGAGGGCGAATCGGTAATGGACGAAGGGGCCGAGACATAACTCGAACTTGTTATAGCCCAGTTTGTTGAGGTCCAGTTTGCAAGTTGATTGCATGGGTCGTCCAACAAAGAAGTTGTGGTTCCAAAAATCTTGGTAATGGTGTCGGAAACAACACTTTCGCCGTTGTTCAGCTGAAGCAGAAAGCGGAAAAAATCGCCACTTTGGATGCTTGGCGACAAAGTAATTTGAATTGAATCCTGAACGGTAGCCAGCATAGGAAGGAAACCAAAGCTCACCTCATCGCCATGTGACATAATTTTATCGTCTAATGGAACAATACTCACCGTCCAACCTTCGGCATCGCCAAAACCCAAACGCTGCAACTGAAAAGGAAGATAAAAATCGCGTTGCCCAATAATTTTTTCAGAAGCATCGGTCAGCTCACCGTAGTTGCCTGCCAATTGCGCCGCACGTATGTTTTGAATCATATTTTCCTGACAAAGTGGAATGATTCGGCTCACCGCCGGCCAAAAACCATCACCAGCGCTTCCTACTTCGGGGGTATAAGCAAAAACGGCGTTTTTAGCTTGCGTATCACCATAAAAGTAATCATCTGATCCACCGTTGGTGGGATAAATAGTTGAGCTACCCGGGCCATACACATAATTGTTGTCGCGCGTCATCAGCTTGGAATGGGCTGAAAAAATAGCATCATCAGGACAAGGAACGTTGGTGTAGCCCCATGGATAAAGCAATAAGTTACTGTATGAATGGTAGTTAAGTGCAATTTGGAAGTTGTGGTTTTCGGCAAACTGACGGATATTGTTGGTTTCGGGTTCACTGAAAGCCGATGGCCCGCGATAGGTTTCATCCGTTGGATAGGGCGATGAACCGTTGTTGTCGAGGCCCCATTTGTAGCCATAGTTTCGGTTCAAGTCAACGCCAAAAGAACCTCCATTGTTGCGGCGATTTTTGCGCCACATGCCGCCCCCATTGGGGTTGGTTTGAATATTGTACAGATAGCCATCGGGGTTGATGATCGGAATAAAATACAACTCCCTGTTGTTGACAATGGCTTGAACACGGGCATCGGTTTCGTAATTTTCAAGCAGATAAAACATAAAGTAAATCATCTGCTGATAGCTGATGACCTCACGGGCATGAATGAGTGAGGTGTAAAGTACTTGTGGCTCATTTTCAGCTTCATTAACATTGTCGCTAATCTTGACATAATAAACAGGATTGCCGTTATGAGAAGGCAGATCGGGGTTGATGGGCTGTTTCACCGAAACCAAATCGGGCCAAGTGGCAGCCATAAAATCGAGCCTTTCCATCACTTGATCGTAAGTGTAGTAACCGGCCATATTGCCAAAACTCCAGTTTGCAGGCACAGGAAACTCATCTGCAGCACTGCGTTGAATTTCAATCGAGGCTTCAGCTGCGGCTCTATCAACATAAAAAGCAGCCACATCGTCAATCACAACGCTCACTTCAAAGCCGGCAGCTTTCACCTTTTCAACCTCATCGAGACTCAAATCAGTTTGCAACGAATGGCCTGCTTTGTAAATTCCTTCGGTAATATCAATACCTGTTTGTGCCAAAAGGCTTACTTCTTTGTTGGTCAGCGAAATTTTTACCCTTTGGTAAACGCCCTGTTCTTGAGCAATACCTTGAACGGTGATTGCAACAAAAAACAATACAATAAACAATTGTTTCATGGAGGTGAATTTAATTTTTGAGGGGGTAAAAGTAAAGAAAAAAATTCCAAATGATTTTTTTGTCCTAAAGAACATATTTAGTCTTTAGAAAAATCAATTTTGAACGGGCTTCCACTTAAAAGTAGAAACAAGGTGATTGATGTCTGCTCTCAAGTGCTGAATCACAGGCGCTACCGAATCGTTGTTGGGCAAAAAATTAAAATACAAGGCACCACGCACAAAATGTCGGGTGGTATCCGTCAAATAAAATTGTATGGGCGAGGCAACACCTTTCCCGCTGATGAGATAAAAAAGTCCTTCCACCTGGTGTTCAGGAATGAAAAAGATGCTATCGGCAATGCCGCTGGCTTTGGGAAGATGCTTGAAAGCCATAGTGTGCGCGTCTTCGAGAAACCTTGGCAAATCGTTATTCACCTTTTTATAGCTAAGGTGTAGGCTGGCTTTCATGCTTGGAAATTGAATGGTGTACCAATCATAAGCCTCCGAGCGACTATTATCTGCTTCAACCACAGCGTATTCAGGGTATTCAAAGCTAAAGCTTTCGGCTTCATTAAAGCTTGTATAGCTGTGATGTGGCAAGTCAAGGCGCAGATAACCGCGAGGCTTGGGGGTGTAGTTTTGCTCGCAAGAAACCAGCAAAAAAAGCCCCGCAATTAAGACAACAAGATAATATAGATCAGTTCTTTTCATGCTTTGGACGGTAGGTCACTTTAATTTGCTTGATGCGTCGCGTATCGGCATCCGTTACTTCAAAACAAAAATCTTTACAATCGGTTTTGGTGCCTTTTTCGGGAATACGTCCTTCAAGTTCGAGCAGCAAACCGGCCAGTGTATCTGAATCGCCTTGAACATCATCAAAAAAATAATCCTCTAATTCGAGCACCTTACAAAAATCGTTGAGGTTGGTTTTGCCCTCAAAGAGAAAGGTGTCGGGACTTAGCTTACGAAAAAAGCTTTCGTTGGATTCTTTATCAAACTCATCGCTGATTTCGCCTACAATTTCTTCTATAATATCTTCAAAGGTGAGCAAACCGGCGGTTCCGCCATACTCGTCAACGACAATGGCCATATGAATTTTTCGTTCTCTAAATTCCTGCAAAAGATCATTAATTTTCTTGTTCTCAGGAACAAAGAATGCAGGCCTGATCATCGAAACCCAATCGAGATCGTCGTGATTAAGAAAAGGCAAAAGGTCTTTGATGTATAGAATTCCCAGCATATTGTCGAGGCTTTCATCATACACCGGAATACGCGAAAACCCGGTATTCAAAATAAGCTCTAACAACTGATCGAAACTGGTTTTAACATCAATGGCCGTGATGTTTACACGCGATTTCATAACGTTGGTAACCTCTTTTTCGCCAAATGAAGCAATACCCTTGAGCATTTTCTTTTCTTCGGGTAAGGTAGATTCATCACTGGTGATGTCAATGGCTACCGAAAGCTCACTCATCGAGATACTGTTGGGCTTGTTTCCCATTCGCTTATCAATAAACGACGTTGACGAAACAAGAATTCGGCTAAGAGGACGAAACAGTATCACGACAAAACCCAAGAATGGAGCGATAAAAAGGGCGATTTTTAGCGGCTCATGGTTAGCATAGATTTTCGGCATGATTTCACCCAATAGCAGCAGCAACGAGGTAATCACCACCACTTGAACCAAGAACGAGATAAAAACGCTATCGCCAAAATCAAACATTTTTAAGGTAAGGAAGGAAGACAGGATAACGATGGCGACATTCACTAAGTTGTTGGCAACAAGAATAGTAGCCAGAAGTGTTTTGGGTATTTCACGCAAGGAAAGTACTTTAAGGCTACGCTTTTGCGGGTGATTTTTCAACCAAGTAATATCAGAGGGCTTGAGAGAAAAATAGGCTGTTTCGCTGCCCGAAATCAGTCCCGAGAGCAAAAGCAAAACCATCAGCACCGCCAAACCAAGTAAGGTCGAAGCATCAATACCAATAAAAACTACGGAGATAATAGACGAGATTATACTCGCATAAGGGTCAGGATCAGGCGTTTCCAAAATAAATTGATTAGAATTCCGCAACAAAAGTACAAAACTTCATCATACACAATCAAACGATTGGGGCAAATTGATTGTTTTAGAAGGGAAGATCATCGTCAGTGTGGTCCTCTTTGTAGTTCGGCACCTCGTTTTGCGGTTTTTGCGCCACATCTGGGTGGCTTCCTTCGGGTTCGTTGTGAGATGATTTTTCACCTGCAGCTTCATCCATTTCACTTGAAGATGTTTGATCGTGAGCATTTTCGTAACCGCCATGGCCACCTTTAAGGATCAAATTCATACGATCGGCAACGATTTCGGTGATGTATTTTGTAACACCTTGCCCATCGGTGTATTGGCGGGTTTTAATTTTTCCTTCAATATACAACAGGTCGCCTTTGATGTAGTTTCTGCGTTTCTCGGCAATATCAGCAGCAAGATTGCCCCAAGCCACAATATTATGCCACTCGGTGAGGTCTTTCCAGCTGCCGTCGCGATCGCGGTAACGTTCGCTAGTGGCAAGTGAAACGGTCATTTTTTTTACGTTATTGTCAAACGAGATCACTTCAGGGTCTTTACCCAAGCGCCCGATGAGAATTACTTTGTTAAGTCCGGCCATAGTAGGGATGTTTTTTAGATAAATATTACACGTTTTGCTGCAAATACCTGTCAATCAACCGAGGCATCGGATAAATTGAAAAGTCGTTATCAACAATCAAAAATACATTTTTTTCATCTAAAAACACTAGCGGCTGTTCAAAGTGCAAATGATAAAAGCGGGCCATAATTCGCCGGTGCGTAAGTTGGTGCTTGTGCATTTCAGAACGTCGAACAAGTGTAAATGCTTGTTTACCAAACATTTGATTAAATTCTTTTGATTGTATGAGCGCTTCAAATTCAATCTCTTGATCGGTTTCTATCAATGGAAACTCAAACAATCCTTTCCAAATATCGTTGTTCAGCCGTTGGTGAATGGGAGTGATCGTGTTGGATTGCTGTGGCCAGTTGGCGATGAAATAGTTGAAATAGCGTGCTACGACCTTGGTTTTTTTGGTTTTCAATGGCAATTCGGCTACCCATCCTTTAGCGAAGGCAAAGCACTGATTTTTAAACACACAGTTGTAGCAATCGGGCGATTTTGGTACACATTGCAATGCTCCAAACTCCATCATGGCCTGGTTGTGCGTGGCCGGATCTACACCTTGAATGGCTTGAATCGCTATGCTCTCCACTGCTTTTTTCCCTTCAAGACTGTCAATCGGTTCAGTAACACCAAATAAACGGCTCAACACCCGCTGCACATTGCCATCCACCACCGCATGGGGTTTGTTGAATGCAATGCTGGCAATGGCAGCCGCAGTATATGGACCAATTCCCTTGAGTTCTATCAGCCCATTGTAGCTGTCGGGAAAGCGACCTTGATACTTTTCCACAACCAGCCTTGCAGTGTGGAGTAAATTGCGCGCACGGCTGTAGTATCCAAGGCCTTGCCACTGCAAAAGCACCTCCTGTTCGGAGGCTGCAGCCAAGCTGTTCACGTTAGGCCAAAGGGCAAGGAAGCGTTGGTAATAGGCCAGACCTTGATCCACACGGGTTTGCTGCAAAATCACCTCCGAGAGCCATATGGCATAAGGGTCGTTGGTTTGGCGCCATGGCAACGCACGTTTATGGTTGTTGTACCAGTTGGTCAATCGAAGCGAGAAATTTTCAATCATAAGGAGGAAAATATTTATATAGAGCCGTTTAGGTCAAAAAATAATTCAAAATAATCGTTCAAATATAAAAATGTTCTTACCTTTGCCAGCCAAATAAAATACCACAGTATTAATCTTTTAAACTTTAAAGATATGACTAAAGCAGAAATTGTAGCAGATATCGCTAACAAAACCGGAGTTGAGAAGGTCGCCGTACAGGCAGTTATTGAATCCTTTATGGAAGCTGTAAAAAGCGCCATGATGAACGGAGAGAACGTTTATCTGAGAGGATTTGGAAGTTTTACCATTAAAAGGAGAGCTGAAAAAACAGGTAGGAACATTTCAAAGAACACTACCATTATCATTCCTGCACACAACATCCCATCGTTTAAACCTGCAAAAACATTTGTTGCTCAGGTGAAAAACAGCGGAAAATAATCAATATTTATTCATAAAAAATTAAAGACATGCCAAGCGGGAAGAAAAGAAAGAGACATAAAATGGCAACCCACAAGCGGAAAAAACGCTTGAGGAAGAACAGACACAAGAAGAAATAATTCTTGACAGATTGATTATTCGTAATAACACAACGCCTCACTTTATGTATTGGCGTTGTGTTATTCCTTTTAAAAGAAGATGTAAAGAAACATCTCGAGATATTTCTTTCAAAACAAGCCTAACTTGCACTAAATAAAGTTGTTAAACTAAAAACTAAAACACAAGTGAACAGAGAACTTATCATAGATTCTCGGGCTTCGGAAGTAGATATTGCGCTGTTAGAAGACAAACTTCTGGTTGAGTTACACAAAGAAAAGACAAATAACAACTATGCGGTAGGAGATATTTATCTCGGCAAAGTAAAGAAAATTATGCCGGGACTGAACGCTGCCTTTGTTGATGTAGGATATGAGAAAGATGCTTTTTTGCATTACCTCGATCTTGGACCTCAAATCAAGTCGCTAAACAAATATGTGAAACTTGCTTTAGGAGGCAAACCGGAATCGGTGACCATGGAAAATTTTCGATTGGAAACCGACATCGAAAAAACCGGTAAGATCACCCAAGTTTTGGCCACAGGTGCACAAATTGTTGTGCAAATAGCCAAAGAACCTATCTCAACAAAAGGACCTCGAATCTCATCAGAAATATCATTCGCCGGTAGGTACCTTGTTTTAGTACCCTTCTCAAGCCGCATCTCCGTTTCACAAAAAATCCGGAGTAGCGAAGAAAGAAATAGGCTTAAAAGGCTCATACAGAGCATCAAGCCCAACAATTATGGCGTGATCATCCGCACGGTGGCAGAAAATAAAAAAGTTGCCGAATTGGATGCCGACCTCCGTAACCTCATCGAGAAATGGGAAAAAACAACTACCAAGTTGTTCAATGCCAAGGCCCCTGTAAAAATAATGAGCGAGCTGGATCGCACCTCAACCATCCTGCGCGACTTGCTCAACGAATCCTTTAATAGTGTACACGTCAACGATGCTTCATTGTACGATGAAATTCGCAATTTCATCCAAATCATAGCACCACAAAAAGTTGATATTGTTAAGCTCTACAAAGGAAAGTCATCCATTTATGAACAGTTTGGCATTGACAAACAGATCAAGGGACTTTTTGGGAAAACAGTAACCATCCGAAGCGGCGTCTATCTCATTATAGAGCATACCGAAGCTATGCACGTGATTGATGTCAACAGCGGACATCGCGTGAACAAAGAAAATAGTCAGGAAGAAAACGCCCTCGAGGTCAACCTCGAAGCTGCTGCTGAAATTGCACGTCAATTGCGCCTTCGCGATATGGGAGGCATTATCGTGATTGATTTTATTGATATGCACGACAGCAAACACCGGCGCGAGCTCTACCAAAAACTGAAAGACGAAATGGCACGCGACCATGCCAAACACACCATCTTGCCTCCAAGTAAGTTCGGTTTGGTACAAGTAACACGCCAGCGCGTCCGGCCCGAAATGAACGTTGAAATATTAGAACAATGTCCCGTTTGCGAAGGCACCGGAAAGATTAAACCTTCTATTATTTTCATGGACGAGATTGAAAACAATCTCAAATACCTCCTTCAAGATCAAAACGAGAAAAATGTTACCCTTGCCGTACATCCTTTTATTCATGCCTATTTCACAAAAGGCCTTATTTCGACCCATATCAAATGGATGATGAAATACAACAAGATATTTAAGGTAATGGCCGTACAAAACTTTCACGTTCTCGAATACAAGTTTTTTAACCAAAACAATGATCAACTCAGCATTTAATTAATTAACGAGTTGAATGTTAATATGTTATAATAATTCCCGTTTTTGCCTTGGCAAACGGGAATTTTTTAAAAAATGAAATACCTATTTTTGCCTCATGGATATAGTACTCAGCGGCATCAGGCCAACCGGAAATCTGCATCTCGGAAACTACTTCGGAGCAGTGAAAAACTTTGTTAAAATGCAAGAAGAAAACAATTGCTATTTCTTTATTGCTGATTATCATTCACTTACAACCCACCCCACCCCTGCCGATCTTCATGGTAACGTGAAACAGGTGTTGGTTGAATATCTCGCTGCCGGCCTCGATCCCGACAAGGCAACCCTATATGTTCAAAGCGATGTGCCGGAAATTGCCGAGTTGTATCTTTTCTTAAATATGAATGCCTATCTTGGTGAGCTTGAACGTGTTACTACCTTTAAAGACAAGGCTCGCAAACAACCCGACAATGTGAATGCCGGACTTTTAACCTATCCCAGCCTCATGGCTGCCGATATTCTCATCCACCGCTCTCATAAGGTGCCAGTTGGGAAAGACCAAGAACAGCATCTTGAAATGACACGTACTTTTGCCCGCCGTTTCAACCGTATGTATAATGTTGAATTTTTTCCTATCCCGCAAGCCTATAACTTTGGCGAAGAGCTGGTTAAAATTCCCGGACTCGATGGATCGGGAAAAATGGGCAAGTCGGAAGGCGAAGGAAACGCGATATTTTTAGCCGACGACCCAAAAACAATCCGTAAAAAAGTGATGAAAGCCGTTACTGATGCCGGTCCAACGATGCCCAACCAGCAAAAACCCGATATGATTGAAAACCTTTTCAGTCTGCTAAAAGTGGTTTCAACAGCCGAAACAGTACAGTTTTTTGATGAACAATACAACCAGTGCAACATCAGGTATGGCGATTTGAAAAAACAATTGGCCGAAGACATGGTAGCTTTTACCGAACCCATCCGTCAGCGTATTCTTGAAATGAGTGCCGATGACAAATTCATTAGCAAAGTAGCGCGCTTGGGTGCCGAAAAAGCACGCGAAAGTGCCCAAAAAACCCTTCGTGAAGTGCGTGAAATTGTAGGATTTAGACACTTTTAAACAAACAAAAACATGGACAACATTCTGAAAAGAAACTTCACACATATCATCACCCTTGGACTCAGGTTTTCGGTTTTGGTGTATCTGTTTTCAGTTGTCTATCCCTATGTTTTAGAGCCGGGTTTTGAAAATGAAATCGGAAACTGGACTTTGCGTTGGAGCTTAATTGTTTTGGTAGCCATTGCTGCAATGGTGTTGTTCATCCTCAAGCGAAGCGATTTCTTGTTGTACGGCTTTTTTATGGTTTTCATTGCCAGTTTGTTTCAAATTTTCACCGTTCTAATTAGCGATGACCGTTTACCGGTTTTGTTTCTACACCTTTATGTGTTAGCAACATCGCTTTATTTTGCCACAAAAAGCATCCGAGCCAGCCAAAAAAAACAACCCCGAAAGAGCGACACCGTTCAACATCAAAAAAAACACAGAAGTAGAAAAACATCAGAATAAGCCATCTATGCCAAAACATATTTCAACAGATATTCAGCCTGAACGCGCAGTATTAGTGGGTTTGATAACCAGATACCAGCCCAAGGAGAAAGTGGCGGAATATCTAACTGAGCTTGAGTTTTTGCTCGAAACAGCCGGCGGAATACCGGTGAAACGTTTTGTGCAAGCACTCGATCTGCCACATACTAAAACTTACGTTGGCAAGGGCAAACTCGAAGAAATCAAGCAATACATTAAAGCCGAAGACATTAACCTCGTTATTTTTGACGACGACCTTGGCCCTACCCAGCTTCGCAACATTGAAGCAGAACTGGGATGTAAAATACTCGACCGCACCAACTTAATCCTTGATATTTTCGCTAAACGGGCGCGTACCTCTCATGCCAAAACACAGGTTGAACTGGCTCAATATCAATACCTTTTACCCCGATTGACACGTATGTGGACCCACTTGGAACGACAACGGGGAGGCATCGGCCTAAGAGGACCGGGCGAAACAGAAATTGAAACAGACCGAAGGGTGATTCGCGACAAAATCAGTTTGCTGAAAGAGCGTCTCAAAGAAATTGACATGCAGCAATCGGTGCAGCGCAAAAATCGCGGCAAGCTCATTCGGGTGGCTTTGGTAGGCTACACCAACGTAGGAAAGTCAACCCTAATGAACCTTTTAAGCAAATCGGAGGTGTTTGCCGAAAATAAATTGTTTGCTACCTTAGACACTACCGTGCGCAAAGTGGTGATCGAAAACCTGCCTTTCTTGCTTTCCGATACCGTTGGGTTTATCCGCAAACTGCCCCACGGCCTTATCGAATCCTTTAAATCAACCCTTGATGAGCTAAGAGAATCAGATATTTTGTTACATGTTGTGGATATTTCTCATCCAGAGTTTGAATCGCAGATTGAAACCGTGAACCAAACCTTGGAGGAAATTGGCGCTTCCGATAAAAAAACAATCATGGTTTTTAACAAGATTGATGCCTACACTTTCGATGTGAAAGACGATGACGACCTCACTCCAACTACTCCACGCAATGTTTCCCTAGAGGAGATGAAACAAACTTGGATGGCTAAGTCTGATTTGACAACCATTTTTATCAGCGCGCTCAATAAGGATAACTATCAAGATATGAGAGAATTATTATACAAGGAAATCAAAGATATGCACGCCATTCGCTATCCCTACGACAATTTTCTATATTAATTTTTTAATTGTAGAAAAGCCCGGCAATAAAACCCTTTATTTTTGATTGACAAGCAATTTGATATGAAAAAAATTCAACTTATAGGTCTTTCCGCACTCTCGGCCCTTCTTTTGACCTTGGCATGGCCTGCCAATGGTTTTGCTCCGCTCATTTTTGTGGCTTTGGTTCCACTGCTTTGGCTGCAAGATGAAATGGGCAAAACCACAGATGGAAAACGTGAAAAAGGCTTTTTCGGACTTGTCTATCTGAGTTTTATGCTTTGGAACAGCCTCACTACCTATTGGATATGGAACTCAACCGATATTGGAGCCATTGCCGCCATTGGCCTGAACAGCTTGTTTATGACCACTGTGTTTTGGTTGTTTCATTGGACGAAAATCAAGATGTACGACAACCGAAAAGGATTTTTAATTCTCATTTTTTATTGGCTAACTTGGGAATGGTTCCACATGGATTGGGATTTAAGCTGGCCCTGGCTGGCTTTTGGACACGTCTTTTCAACCCGTCATACCTGGGTACAATGGTATGAATTTACCGGTGTTGGAGGTGGGACACTTTGGATAATTCTTGTTAACATCCTCATCTATAAGCTGATAAAAATTGTAAGAGATTCTTCCTTCAGAACCCTCGCGTTCAAAAAGAATCTTGCCCTTGTGCTCGTGGTCATCATTGCGCCCATCGTTGTTTCAAAAGTGATGTACAGCAACTACACTGAAAGTGGTCCGGAAGCCGAAGTCATTGTTGTTCAACCCAATTTCGATCCATATACCGAACAATATGAGCTTCCACCAAGCGAAATCATTGACCGCAATTTGAATCTTGCATTGCGTGCCATGACCCCGAAAACCGACTTTATTGTTTCTCCCGAATCGGCAATTCAAGAAGAAATTTGGGAAGAGCTATTAGATCGGTCAGCAGGTTTACACCAAGTTCAGAGCTTTATCAACGATCATCCGCAGACCGCCATAGTTATAGGCGCCAGCACCTTTAGCAATGTTCCAAAAGGGAAAGAAAACGACCATGCCGCACGTAAATTTCGGAAATCTGACGACTATTATTTTGCACACAATACAGCTTTTTACCTCGATGCCGTCAGTCCGTTGCGGTTTTATCACAAGTCGAAACTCACTCCAGGCGTAGAAATGATGCCCTCATGGGGCTTCTTGAAACCCATTCAAGATTATGCCATTAACCTTGGCGGGACCGTTGGAACGCTCAAAGTGGACGATCAACGCAGAGTGTTTGCGCACAAAGACGGCGTTTTTAAAGTTGCACCCGTGATTTGTTATGAATCAGTTTATGGTGAATTTGTTACCAAATATGTACAAAACGGCGCCAATCTGATCTTTATCATCACCAACGACGGCTGGTGGGGCAACAGCCCGGGGCATCGGCAACATCTTGAGTTTGCAAAACTGAGAGCTATCGAAACACGCCGCAGCATTGCCCGATCAGCCAACACAGGGATTTCAGCTTTCTTTAATCAAAGAGGCGATATGTTTCAAGCCACTCCCTACTCCGAAGAAGCCGTCATTCGGCAAAAGATTACAGCCAATAACGCCCTCACTTTTTATGTGCGCTTTGGCGATTATTTGGCGCGCATTTCCCTTTTCATCAGCGCAATCTTTTTGATTACCGCCTTTGCTCGCTCCATCCTGAAAAAGAAAAAAGCACTCTAACACACAATATGTCAGCACATTTAAACGATCTACACCTACAGTTGGGTCCTTTTCAAGGCATTACCGATGTGTATTACCGCAACATCTTTCAGGACTATTTTGGTGGGATAGATAAGTTTTTTACTCCTTTTTTTTCAGGCATACACAAAGAAAACAGCAAGAACCTACGCACAAGCGAGATTGATATTGCATACAACAATCCTCTTACGCTCACCCCACAACTTTTGAGCAACGATGGCAGTGAAATTCTTCGTTTTGCTGAGCAGTGCCAAGCGATGGGCTATCGCGAAGTAAACCTCAATATGGGCTGTCCATATCCCCAGGTGGCTCGTAAAAAGCGCGGATCGGGACTGATGCCTTATACCGATTTTGTGGCACAAATTGCTGACGAAATAAGAGGAAAGATGCCTATCGCATTCAGTATCAAATGCCGACTTGGCTATTATGATGCCAACGAAATTGACGCGCTGATTCCAATTTTCAATAGTTTGAATTTAAGCGAGTTGATTGTTCATGCCCGTCTCGGAAAACAGATGTATGGAGGCATCCCCGACATTGAAAAATTTGCAGCCATCATCCCACAGATCAATACGAGATTGGTTTATAACGGAGATATTTTTTCGCCTGAATACCTCCAAACGTATGGACAGAAATTCAGGCATATCAACAGCTGGATGCTGGGTAGGGGAATTCTATCAGACCCATTCTTAGCTTCTGATTTAAAAGAAATGGATGTTGAAACAGATCCCGAAGTTAGAAAGGAAAAAGTATTGAAATTCGTCACCTCGCTATACCTTTTGCGCAGAAAGGCCAAAAACAACAATCCTGCCATCTTGGGTCGCATGAAAGAACTTTGGTCGTATTTGTATCTTTCCTTTGACGAGGCCGAAAACGTTTGGCGAAGCATCAGAAAAAGCACTGATTTTGATAGCTATGAAGAGGCCGTGGCAAGGGTGTTTAAACAACATCGCTGGTTAGGGACCGGTTATGAAAGAGCACCAAAAGACGAGCTTTTAGCATCAACAGAGGTTGAACAGCCTTAAAACCTTGGGCCTAAGTAAAAACCAAAAACGCCATTTCATGTTCTTATTCGGCATATGACGAAAATTATTTGTCGTCTTAAAAAGCCTGAGGCCCTATCAAAAGAGGTAATGATGTACATTTGCTCAACTGTTTAGCCCCATTTACTCATGCGCCTACCCAAATTCAAATTTCACCTCAGCTACCAAATGATTGTTTGGTCGTTAGTGAGCATTGCCATTCTGCTGGCCACCGGATATTTGATTATTTCTTACATCTACCGCTTACAGGAAAACACCCGACTGCTGATTACCGAAAATGTGATCAGCACCCGCAATGCCCAAGAGTTGCGTTTTGCCCTCTACAGGGTGAGAGCTGCATCGCTCACCAACCTGTTTGATAAAAGCGATGAGCAGTTGCAGATTGTTCAAAATGAGCAAAAAATATTTTTAGGGCTGTTAGATAAAGCCGGATTTTCGGCACAAAAAGAGGAAGAAAAAAAGTTAATACAACAAATTGCAGCTCTTTTTTCCAATTACGAACAAACCCTTCGCAACGCACATGAGATGCACCGGCAGGGTAAACTCAGTCAACCCAACGCTTTGATTGTGTTGGCAAGTCAAGATCTGATCAACACCATAGAAGACAAGACCAACCAACTGATTCATCTGAAAGAGCAAACCCATGCCGAGTTGGAAAAAAGCATCCAAATCAACGACAGCATCATCACCGTTTCGATTTATTCGTTAGGTATCAGCGGCATTATTATGGGTTTAATTTTGGGCTGGCTTATCGCTCGAATTATTTTAAATCCTATTTACAAACTTGTTTTAAAGGTGCGCGATGCAGCAGGCAGCGAGGTGGTGGAACACATCAGAATGACGCCCGGCAAAGAACTCGAAGAGTTGGATTTACACATCAATCGCTTGATAGGTCGCATCACCAAAGCCAACGAAGATTTGCGACAAAACCGCGAACTTCTCGAGCGGTCAGCTAAGTTTGCCGCCATTGGAAGAATTGCACCTGCTTTGGCCCATGAAATTAGGAATCCGCTTACTTCTATTAAGATGCTAATCCACAGCCTCTTAAATGAATTGCAAGCCAATCAGGAACAAAAAGACGACCTTGAAATCATGCTGCATGAAATTAGCCGGATGGAAGATTTTTTGCAAAATTTCTTGCGATATGCACGTCCGGCCAAGCCACAGCTGCAATCCATTCAACCCGAAGAGTGCATAAAACCAGTGTTGCAGCTGATGCAGGCACGGTTTAAACAATGCAACATTGACATTGAAACACGCAACGAAAACAGCCATTTGTACATGAGTGTTGACCCCAATATGATCAAGCAAATACTGCTCAACTTACTCAACAACGCCATTGACGTGATGCCCAAAGGCGGAAAAATTTCCATTATCACCAGCCAACAGTTCGTTGAACCCGGAATGCGCAAAATGCTTGTTATTTCGGTGGCCGATACCGGGCCGGGCATTCCTGAAGAAATAGCCGAAACCCTTTTCGATCCATTTGTGAGAGCCAAAGAGCAAGGCATCGGCCTGGGACTGTCTATTTCGCAACGCATCGCCGATATGCACCACGGCTTCATCAAAGCCGGCAACAACACCAACAAAGGAGCCGTTTTTTCGTTGTACCTCCCCTTACCAAACTGAGTTTTATCATGAAAAAAATATTGATTGTTGACGACGAAGAGAACGTAAGGTACTCCTTTCGTAAGTTTTTCAGAGATGCCCAAACCAGTATTTCAGAAGCCCAAAATGGCATGGAAGCCATCAACATCATCAAAAAAGAAAACTTCGACCTGGTGCTGATGGACATTGAAATGCCCGGCATCAGCGGCCTTGAAGCCATACAAAGGGTGAAAGCAATGCAGCCCAACCTACCGGTAATTATCATGACTGCTTTTGGAACCACCGAAAGGGTGATCGGCGCCATGAAATATGGTGCTTTTGAATACATTGAAAAACCTTTCGACATTGAGCGACTGAAAAAATTAGTAAAAGAAGCCCTTGCCATCAAACAACTCACTGCTGAAGAGCCTCCCGAAAGCGGTATAAAATCTGTGGCTGCCGGCGAAATTATCGGATCAAGCCCAGCCATTAAAGAGGTATTTAAAATGATTGGACGTGTAGCCGCGTCCGATGTAAGCGTTTTAATAAGCGGCGAAAGCGGAACAGGAAAAGAACTGGTTGCTAAGGCGTTGCACCAATATAGCGACCATTCCGATAAGCCTTTTGTAGCCATTAATTGTGCTGCTATACCTGAAAATCTTTTAGAGAGTGAGCTTTTTGGGTACGAAAAAGGCGCCTTCACCGATGCCGGGCAATCCAAACCTGGTAAATTTGAACAAGCCAATGGCGGAACTCTTTTTTTGGATGAAATAGCTGATATGGGACTGGCGCTGCAAGCCAAACTGCTTCGTGTGCTTCAAGATGGCACTTTTGAACGCTTGGGCAGCAACAAAACCGTTCACACCAAAGTCCGCATTGTTTCGGCATCCAACAAAAACCTCGATCAAGCCATAGTTGAAAAAAGTTTCAGAGAAGACCTACTTTATCGCCTCAAAGTGGTTACCATCACCATTCCACCATTGCGGATGCGCAGCGAAGACATTCCGCTTTTAGCGAATTATTTTCTTGCACGTTTTACCCACGAAATGAAACGACCGGCAACTACTTTGCCTACCGAAAGTCTTGAAATTTTAAATAAATACGCTTGGCCCGGTAACGTTCGGCAGTTGGAAAACCTGATGAAACGAACCATTTTACTTAGCAAAAACAACGTCATTACACCCGATCTGCTTCAAAATGAACTATCGTTGGATAGCTCTAAACTTCCCGAACAGATAGACCACTTTCCAGGTGCCGTTCCCACCAACTTAGAAGCTTACGAAGGACATCTCTATAAACATGTGATAGAACAAACCGAAAAAGAACTACTGCAAAAAACAATTGTTCACACCAAAGGAAACCAAGCAAAAGCGGCGAGATTGTTGGGTATTTCGCGCACAATGCTCTACGAAAGATTGGAAAAATATAGTCTTCATTCGCAAGATTTAACCTGAACAAACTTTCTCGCTTTTATTTTTTGCACGAAAAACAAACATGGTGTATGAAAAACATACATTGAAGGATTAAAACGCACAAAAAAAATACGTTATTCCTTGTTTTATTGTTGTTCGATAAAGGGAATAATTTATATATCATTCATTGTTAAGTATTTACATAGTTTGGCACATCAGTTGTAAATGAGTGGCCAATAACACTAATTATCCACAAATTAATTTTTACAACATGAAAAATTTCGTAAAAACCATTTTTGCCTTTGCAATCGCGGGCGTTATGTTCACCAGCTGCGCTAAAGCACCAGAAGTAGAAATCACCAATGCTAAAGCCGCTATCGAAGCCAGCAAAGCCGTTGAAGCAGAACGTTATGTACCTGCCGAATTCAAAGCATTACAAGATTCTTTGAACGTAGCTTTGTTAGAAGTTGAAAACCAAAACGCAAAATTCGCTTTGTTCAGAAGCTACAAAAAAGCTACTGCCACTTTGATCAGCGTAAACACTCTTTCAGAACAAGTTAAAGCAAACGCTGCAACACGTAAGGAAGAAGTAAAAAATCAAGCACAACAATCACTTGCAGAAGTAACTACCTTGGTTGCCGAAGTAAAAGAATTATTGGCAGCTGCACCAAAAGGAAAAGAAGGCAAGGAAGCTCTCGAAGCTATCCAGGGGGATGTGGTTTTGGTTGAGTCGTTCCTTGCCGAGGTTTCCACCCTCATCAACAATGGCGACTATCTTACCGCTGTTGACAAAGTAAAAGCTGCCGGCGAAAAAGCCGCTTCTTTGAAAGTTGAATTGGAAGAAGCAATCGCTAAAAAAACCAAAAACCGTAAATAAGAGAACCTTACTCGCTCGATGAATCTACTTCATTGAAAAAGTAAAAAACTAAAACCTCGGCTGGAAAATCCAGCCGAGGTTTTCTGTTGTAAAATCGCATTTTAAGGCCAGCTAAACTGTATTCAGCATCAGAAAAATAAGCTAATTTTGCAGCCGTGAAAAAAAGGGCAAATTACTTTAGAAATCAAACGACACAACCACTACAACCCAAACCAGGCAGGCGATCCCCTATGAAAAAAATATTCCTCATTGTTATCATCCTCTTTTTTGTTACCCTCTCCACTTTTGCTACGCTTTACTATTTCGCACCTAAAACCCCTATAACGAATTTTGAACAGTGCCACCGCAAAATTGCTGAAGCCAAAGAACAAGAAGCTGAAAAATATGCCCCCGATTTGATTAAAGAAGCTGAAATTTTCTTCGAAAGTGCCAAAGAAGCGCTTCAAAAAGAAAATGAAAAAGCGTTCTTTCTCCGCGATTACAACACCATTATCCAAATGGTGGAAAACGCAACCAACAAAGCAACGAGCGCCATTGAAAAAGTGAACGGCGATAAAGTTTCGTTAAGCGCTTCCTTAACGCAAAAGTTAAGTCTTGTAAACCACAAAATCGAGCATTTTGATGAAACTTACGCACATTTGCCCCTCAACCAAAGAGCCAGAAAAGATTTTACAAATGCCAAACTCAAATACCTCGAATCAAAAGAGGCTTTTGAACGCAAAGCTTATCTTGTAGTAGGCAACAACCTCGACGAAGCTAATAGACTGATTAGTAAATCAGTAGATGCCGCTCACGCCCATTTAAGCAGTTATTTCGAAGACCTTCCACTATGGAAAAAATGGTACCAAGAAACCATTGATTGGTCCAAAAAAAACGATGCCACTGTGATTGTTGTAGATAAATTCGCGCACACTTGTTTCGTTTATCGCGATGGAAAAGAAATTAAACGTTTTACCGCCGAACTGGGTCCCAACTGGATTGGAACAAAAAAGTTCAGAGGCGATAAAGCCACCCCGGAAGGCAAATATTTTGTCACCAAGAAAAAATCAGGAAAACACACCATCTACTACAAAGCACTGTTAATCAACTATCCCAATGATGAAGATAAAGCCCGTTACAGCAAAAATGTTAAAAACGGCAGCATACCGAAAAGGGGAATCGGCAATTTAATTGAAATTCATGGCGGAGGCGGCAAAGGCATCAACTGGACTGATGGATGTGTGGCCCTCAGCAACGATGATATGGATAAACTTTGGAATTATGTTGGAACAGGAACTCCCATCACCATTGTTGGATCATTGCGCAGCTTACACGAAATAAATGGGCGATAATATATATGAATCAACTAAAGAATCATTTAAACCAAGCCAACGCAGAAATCAAGCCTGAGGCGAACAATGGATCTAAGAGGGTTTTTTATGCCCGCTGGATTATCGTGCTTTCGGGGTTCATCATCTCCATTTTGTTGGCACAATCGGTGCTGAATCATCAGCTGAAGCTTCAAGAATCATCCCTCGACTTTTTTCATTCCAACAACATCAAAGCTTCTATGCAAAGGGTGGCCAATCAATCACCCAAAAAATACGAATCGCAACTCACCAAAGAAATTGAAAGCACCGAAAAGGCTCTGAAAGCGTTCCTGCCGATGCAGTCCTACATTGTAGTGAACACCACCGGCAACAATTTTAGATTGTATGGTGCCAACGGTAAATTATTACGCGAGGGTCTCGTTTCGACGGGCAGTTTTACGGTGCTTAAAGCCGGAAACGACCGCCAATGGATGTTTAAAACACCACGCGGCCAACTCAAAGTATTAAGAAAAACAAAAGACCCTGTTTGGAAAAGACCCGACTGGGCCTTTATTGAAGAAGGGCTTAAAGTGCCTTCGCCCAACCATCCTTCGCGTTTCGAGTATGGAACCTTAGGCGATTACAGCATGAGTCTTGGCGATGGCTACCTCATTCACGGCACTTTGTACAAGCGTTTTTTGGGCTTGCCCGTTACCCATGGCTGCATCCGCATGGGCGATGAAGACCTTGAAGAGGTGTTCACCACTCTAAAAATTGGATCAAAAGTTTATATCTATTAGCCAAGTAGCACGTATGAATTCCTTTACACAAAAAGAAAAAAACACGCCAACAAAGATTCAAAATCCGGTGTTGTGGTTTTTTGTATGGCTGGCACGTCGTCCAGGGATATGGATTTTATTGCTATTGATTGCCCTGGCTTTGCCAACCGTACTGCTGATTACTACTGTTTTGATTCCGGCTGCAGCCTTTGATCCTCTTAAAATAGAATTATCCGGAAAAGAAGAAAACGATACGCTAACACAAAAAAAAGTTACGGTTTCACCCGATCAAGAAGAGTTTTTGCTCAACATTTTGAACAAAGAGCAGCGTATGAGTTTTCTTCAAAACCGCCTTCAACTGTCGAGACAAGATTCTATTTACTTGGTTTTAAACTTACAAGACAGCTTGTTAGATATTGAAATTAAAGGATTGCCGGTGCAGCGTTGTCGTTTACTCGAAATTACAGCCAGTCCGCGATTAAATGTGGCCAACCACGATAATCTTCAAGCTTGGCTTGCAACACCTTTCACTTTAACTTCGGAAATAGCCACTATTCCAAAAGTGCCCATGCTCTTGGTGGATGCTCCAAAAGACACTACCGAAGCTGCAAGCCTACCAAAAAAGCCCATGGAACCCGAAAAAACAGTGGTGTATTTTACCCTTATCTTCGACAAGAACCTCGTGATAGAAATAGCGCAAACTGAAGATGTTTTGCCCGAAGAAACGGAACTCCTCCAACGCTATTATAGTAGATATGATTCTATCTTTGAACGTACTTTGCTCCAGAAGATCATTCATCCCATGCCGGAAAACCTGCCTATCCACATCAAACTGCGCATGAATGAAGCTGATGCACGTGCCATTTATCGGTCAATCCCTCACGCAAATTTCGCCAAACTCATTATCAATCCCCTTGATGAGGTCCGATAAAACTTGCGCTTGTTAAGTTGTGCAATAATTGAAATCTACCCTTTAAAGCCACTGAATAATCCTCAGCTCATCATTACCCAAGTAAGAATCAAAAATTGAAAAGTTTTAATCTATTCATTATAAGTAGATTATATTTTTAATTCGTAAAATTATTTCCGGTAAGTCATATCCTAAATTGCTTTTCTTTAAAAGAAAATGTACTTTCGTGTAATCATTTTACAAACAACCGAAAGAAAACAACCGTAGGACAGCGTCTTGCCATGCGTGTTTTAGGGAAGTCATTGCTGTTTTTTTATGCCTTAAAACAACTTAAAATCATTGAGATGAAATCCTGTACCAAAAAAATCGTTCATTTACTTTTAGTCATTGTGCTTTGGAGTGCCGGAACTTTGCTGGTGCATGCCCAAAGCATAGAGTTTAATTCTGCTCACTCCTCTGGATCGTCCACCTACCAAAAATGGGCTTTGCGACTACAAAGAGGAACAAGTATTTTTTTTGGCGACATCAAAGAAAACCTGATTTTACCCTCCAACACAGGAAAAAGCGAATGGAGGACAGGTGCTTCATTCACCGCCGAGTATCGCCCCCGACCGGTGGTTGGCCTGCGAGGCCAGGCACTCTGCACTGAATTAGCTGGAACTAAAACTGTTAGCGACCGATATTTTACTTCCGATGTGATGGAAGCCAGCCTCGCGATCAGCATTTATCCGGCGAACCTTTTTTCGGGAGCAAAACAGCATTTTGTTGATGTTTATCTTATTGCCGGCATCGGTTTTACAAACTTCAACTCCAACCTCTACCAATTGAGTAGCGATTTAAAAGTGGGTTCCAGTGGAAACGGCAATGGAACGGGCATTGGCGGCAGAACCTTTGAACCCATTGTTACTGCTGGTTTAGGTATTGATTTTAACCTCAATAAAAACTGGGCTTTGGTGCTTGAAACAACCAATAAAGCCATCTCTAATGACAAAATGGACCTTACCGTTTCGCACTCTGCTTATGACATTTATAATTTCACCAGCATTGGTTTGGCTTATAAATTTGGATCGGGTGCAGCAAGCAAAAGCAGAATGAAAAATGCCATTGAAAAACAAATCATGAAACAGGCTTCCGAACCCGCTAAAATTCCCGCAAAGCAGGAACCATTGGTTGTTTCCGAACCTGAGGAAATAATTGAGGAAGTAAAACCTCCAATTGAAATTGCTGTTGTAACACCGATGTTGACGGACACTTTAGAGAAAGAAATCGAAACCGTTGTTGTGCCTGAAGTGATACCCGAAACAAACTCCGGATACCGTGTTCAAGTGTTGGCCTCCACTAAGATGATACCGATTGAGCGTGTTGCAAAATTGAAAAATATTGATCCTTCAACCCTTCAAGAAGACCGATTTAATGGATTATATATCTATACCATAGGCTTTTACGACAGTTACCAGGAAGCAGCCGAAGTGAACAAAAAACTGAGAAGACAAAGCCAAACGGCAGACGCCTTTGTGGTATATTTTGAAAACAACCAACGATTGAAATCCTTGCCAACGAACAGATAGCGAGTGACTTTAAAAAGATTTACAGCGAATAAAACGAAGTCGTAACCCAAGTTTTGCTAGGATAGTGTAAAAATAATACCTTTGCCTTTGCAAAAATCAATGAAGCACGATGAACAAAAGTGATTTCGACTACCAGCCCGAAAAAGACGACCTACCCAAGGGTGTTCTCGCTTGGATTATCCTTTCGGCACTTGCTGCAGCATTATATCTTTCACAAGTACTTGTTTAAAATAACAAGGCTGCTTAATTTGGCTTTTCAAATTTCATCAAGGTTGGTCATACACAATTTTACCTGAGTAGGTTTTATCACCATTGTTGAGACGATAGAAATACATCCCTTCGGGCAAACGACTTCCATCCATTGATTTACCATCCCAAATTATACTGAACTCCCGACCGGTAGAGGTAAAGGATTGATCAAAAACCATTTGTCCGGTAGTGCTAAAAATTCTAAACTCCGAAACACCTTTTGAGCCTTCAGGCAAACGTAAAACAAGCTTGTTGCTGAACGGATTAGGATAAACAACCGCGTTTTGATTTTCGATCGCATCAACAGAATTGATCAGTTGTTCGTTCACCATCATCACTACATCGGCTTCGCCAATAGATGAAACCACATGAATGGTTCGTTCAATAAAAGCATTGGGCTGATAATTGTTGGTCAATAAAATATTAATCTCCACGTTTACAACCAAAGAATCTGCAGGAGCCAATGTGATGGGAAATGAAGGCAGTTCTATGGGGAGGACCATAAATTCACAATCGGTCGTCACATCATTGATGGTAAAACTTTCAGGGGTAAGGTTATGAATTGTAAAGGAGTTGCTGCCCTCGTTAATAAAATACATGGTGTCCGGCTGGATCACCAATTGGTTAAAAGGTTGCGAGCCCATGACAAAAATATGGGGGTCGAGTGCAGCCATATAAGGATGGCGGATGCTTCTTCCTGAGCCATCAGCAGCAGAAAGAAAGTAGCGAATGGTATCCATTTCGCCATATTGTTTGATAAAACCAGTGTAACTATCACCCAATGATGCCGTTAGATTCGTAATTTGGTAAGGCCCGTTGTTGATGCTGTAATGAACGCGCAACGAATCAGCAATAACCTCCATCCCTGAATAGGGAATAATTTTAGCCGTAACTTGAACCGAATCAGTCCAAGAGAGGTTGCCATACAATGGACGATGATCCATAAATAACATGCCAAGATCGGCAATTTCGTGGGTACGACAATGGAGTGCGTCGGTGTTTTGCCACCCACTGTAGGTTACGCCAATTATTTCATATCCGGGCATGGCTTCTTCATAAACTGCCAAAGCTTCATCATCCCATTGGCTTCCACTGAGTGGAACATACACTTTATGGTTCAATATCAATGAGTTGGTATAGGCAGTTGTTGGATTTCCACCGGGAGTGTACACGCGATACACCTTATAGGGATAGCCATAAGAACTTGGTGTGGTAGCAAAATAATTGGCCACCGCCTCATAGTCGCTGAAACGCGGATCGCTGGGAGCAACCTGACCGAGAAGAATTTTATCGGGAGCGAGGTATTTTCCCCAACAGTCAATATGCTTGATATAATCACCCAAAGGATCGTCCATCACATCATAACGCTCGATGCCAAGATAGTTGAGCATTTTGGTGTTAATCTGAGTTTGGGATTGCGATTCTTCTTCATACACCAGCTCGGTGGAAGCCGCCATTCCCAAACCGTCCACCATCATATTTCCTCCGGTGTGGATGACGTTCATTCCAAACAAATTGATGCCAAGACTTTGGGCCACTTTAGGCGGAACATTGTTGTCATTCGGACGAGGACGGTTGTAAGGAAAATCAACAATTCCGGGTTGGTTGTTGCCATCAAAAACGAACCACGGACCGTAATCTCTGGTCCAATAGGAATCGGTTGCGGCAATGAGAAAGCTACAATTGGCAACATTCACATTGTTACTGATATACAGGTTTTCAACCGTAGTGGCCTGAGACTGACTGGAAACCAGCGTTACCACTTCAATATCTTCTGCCATTTCGCGAATGAGCTGATAGGGGATTCCAAAAGTATAGCGGATCAACACAGCCTGCATGGGTTCAAACTCAGCTACCATCCGCACCGGGCCAACAGGAGGAGGCGTTTCGGTGAAATTCACATTTGTTCGAACCGGAGTGTTCATTTCTTCTTCAGAAAGATAATGCAGTTTTTTGTAATCTTTTACCTTTTCCAAAGGCTGTTGCGCCTGTGCAAACGATTGGAATACAACAAAAAACAAGACAATAATTAACTTACAGCATTTCATATTTAGGCATTTTTTGATTTTAAATCATTCAGCAGATAGGCAGACAAAGGTATGAAAGCTCCATAAACCCAACTCATTTTTTGTTGTATATTTGCCGCAACAAAAATTAAATTGCAATGTTAACATCCATTCTTCTCGGTGTTGTAGGGCCTACACAGGTTATTATCATCGTTTTGGTTATCCTTTTGTTGTTTGGCGGAAAGAAAATTCCCGAACTGATGAAGGGCATCGGCAAAGGTGTAAAAGAGTTTAAAGACGGAATCAACGGGGTGGAAGATGAAAAAAACCCCAATGACAAAGAAAAAAAATAAACGTCTGATTTAAAATCTCTTAACTGATATCGTTGGCACTAAAAAAGCCAACTGTTGATGTTTTGTTTTATTGAAACGCTTATTTTTGTTGTTTAAAGTACAACATCAAAAGTCAAACTACGTTCAATAGTTGCGCACAATACTTACATTTATTGTACCATTTCAAACTTGATATTCAATATGATTAAAACTAAATTCCTGACTTTTAGTTTATTACTAATGTTTACCACCGGTATTTTTGCACAGTCAGAAGTTGAAGAGATGCTTTCCGATACATTAGAAATAATGGCAGGAGATACCAACAATCAAGTTTCGGCTGATTTTTTGGAAGAACAATCAAGTCTTACATTTTTTGAAGACTCACCCATTGTAAGGATGCTCGACAGCTTGTATCAAATCAGGTATTTTAATGACAGCCTTCACATTTTCGACTCAGTAATTTTGAATCGCTATGGCTATTCTCCCACCGAAATTCCCGATTTCAACGATAGTGTTTATCGCGCGCGTATTGAAAAGATAGGTCGTGAAACGACTATTCCCTTGGTTTACAACCAGCATGTACGTGATTTTATCAACTTATATGCTATTCGAAAACGCGGCTTGTCGAGCCGGATGCTGGGTTTGTCATACGTCTATTTTCCGATGTTTGAAGAGCTGCTCGACCGCTACAATATACCCTTAGAAATGAAGTACTTGGCCATGGTTGAATCGGCTTTAAACCCCACAGCGGGCTCGCACATGGGCGCCAAAGGTTTGTGGCAATTTATGTATGGAACCGGGAAAGTTTATAACCTAAAAGTAACCTCATTGGTTGATGACCGCTTCGATCCTTACAAAGCGACAGAGGCCGCCTGTCAGCATCTCAACGACCTTTATGACATTTACGAAGATTGGTTTTTGGTTTTGGCAGCCTATAACTCAGGCGCGGGCAATGTAAACCGGGCCATCCGCAGAGCCGGTGGAGCCAAAGATTATTGGGCAATATGGCCTTATCTGCCCCGCGAAACACGTGGCTACGTTCCCGCTTTTATTGCTGTAAACTACGTGATGAATTATGCCACAGAGCATAACATCTATCCGGTGCATCCCGGCAAGATGTTGACTGGCACCGATACCGTTTCGGTGAAAGACTTGCTTTCATTCGATCAATTGAATGAAATGATCAAAGTGCCAAAAGAAGATCTTAGATTTTTTAATCCACAGTTCAAGGCCGGCATCGTTCCAGCCTCGCCCGAAAACCCCTATGTAATCCGTATTCCTTCGGAATTTATTGGCGACTTTTTGAACAACGAGCAAAATTTGTACGCCTACAAAACCAAAAAGGGCGTTGAAAAAGAAACCCTACAAGCAGAGGTAAAAAAAGTAAGCGACCGCAGTGTTCATGTTGTGAGAAGGGGCGAAAATCTCGGTTTGATTTCTCGCAAGTATCGTGTTTCGGTAAAACAATTACAGTCGTGGAACAACCTCCGAGGCACCAATTTACAAGTAGGTCAAAAATTGGTTGTTTTTAGCTCTGGAACACCCGTCAACACACCCGGTGAAGCCCCCATTGCACGCAGCACCCAAAGCACATCGCATATTGTAAGCAAAGGCGAAACCCTTAGTGCTATTGCCTCAAAGTACAAATGCAGTGTTACCGACCTGAGAGAATGGAACAATTTAAAAAATTCCAACCTTCAAATCGGACAAAAACTGCGTGTTTATCCGGTTGAACAGCTTGCCTCACAAGCCTCTGTGGTCAGCAATTCAGGAAATGGCAAAGACAATGTGATTATTTATACCGTTAAAAATGGCGATACCCTTTGGGATATTGCTCGCAAATATGATGGCGTTACTGTTGATCAAATCAAAAAACTAAACAAACTCTCGAACAAATCGAAGCTGCATATCGGACAAAAAATAAAAATTGCCGTCGTTTCGTAAATTCGTGTTCAGTCATTTTTTGCGATCTTTTTTCAACTTGATTCTGCAAGATGCTAATCTTCAATTTCATACATTCTAATAAGAAATGCCTTATGAAAAATCGCAATTCAATACTTTTCGTCTTGATGCTGTTTGTGGTTTCGTGCAACGAACCCGAGCAACGCATCGCCCGTTCGGTTGGCGCCACCTCCGAAATTTTGGTTGTTACACAAAACAAATCGCAATGGGATGGTGAGGAAGGCAACGCCATACGAGCTTTTTTTGGACAGGATCAATATGGCCTTCCACAAGAAGAACCTTGTTTTAAGGTGACCAATATCAATGTGGAAAAGCTTTCGGATATGTTTAAAAAACACCGCAACTTATTGATTGTTGAAACCAACAAAAATCAAGAAGAAGCTTTGGTGGAAACCAGAAACAACTTGTGGGCCAAGCCACAGCGGGTGATTAAAATCACGGCTGCCGATGCCAAGGCCTGGGTGGAGGCATTTGAAAAAGACAAAGAAGGATTCATGCTTTTGTTTCAACGCTCAGAACGTGAGCGGCTGCTCAATATCTTTAGGCCTACGGCTAAAATTGAAGTAATGGAGCCTATTCGCAAAGCTTTTGACATTAACCTAATCGTTCCAGAAGGCTTTTATATTGCCAAGCAAGAAGGTGATTTTATGTGGTTACGCAAAGAAACCAATGATTTCAGTCAAGGAATCATTATTTATCAACGGCCTTATACTGATACCATTGCTTTCGCATCTGAATCTATTGTTGCTTTAAGGGATTCTTTGGTGAAACAATACATCCCAGGCCCTGTAGAAGGTTCTTATATGACTACCGATAAAGAATTTATTCCGCCGATGATGACCAAAACAACAGAATACTTAACAGATTTTGCTGTTGAAACCCGTGGAATGTGGAATTTGGTGGGCGATTTTATGGCCGGGCCATTTTTATCCTATACGTTTGTAAACCCCAACAACCAAAAACTGCTTACTGTTGAAGGTTATGTTTACGCGCCCAACAAAGACAAAAGAGATCACCTGAGGCAGTTGGAAGCACTGCTGTTTAGCCTTGAGTTTCCAAAAGCAGAATAAAATAGTTTGATACACTTTTCAAGTAGCGAGTTGTGCCCTTGAACGATCTATCTAAAAGCAAACAGCCCAACGACAAAAATGCCATTGGGCTGTTTGGAAATGATTCAAATTTTTCTATTTGGACAAGGAGTAAGTTACAGTGATAGTTCCTACCGGAGTTTCAGAATTGGAAACAATAGTGGAATTGCTGTAAACGCCTAAGTCAGTCATATTGATACCTTTACCATCGAAGCTGTAAAATATTTTTCCGGTGGCAGCATCGAAACTATAAAAAGCATCGAAATTTTTCTCGCCCATCATAATGACAAGCGTGCTGTCGTTGACAAAATTCAAAATCGTTTGTTTTTCGAGTTCGGCCACTTGCTGTAAGGTTGAAGGATTCACCTTAGTTTCGTCGAATTGTGTTTGCACATCGGAAACCTTCCAACGTCCGATGAGTTTGTTTTTGCTGCCATTACCGCAGCCGGAAAAGATAACTGCCGATAGTGTTAGCAGACTGGCGAATAAAATTGTTGCTCTCCTCATGTGAATGAATAATTAGCTGAAAATCTGATGAATAATTAAACCTTTAACAAATTGAAACATTCAGCAAAATTAAGAAAATGCTTGACATCTTTCAATATTGTTGTAATTTAGCCAAATGATTTAACTATTTAGTTAAACTACTGAATTAATCCCATGACCACAGAAGAGCAAATTTTAGTTGCCGCGCGGAAGGTATTTATCGAAAAAGGCTTCGAGGGTGCAAGAATGCAGGAAATTGCAAATGAAGCAGGCATCAATAAAGCGTTGCTTCATTATTATTTTCGTACCAAAGAAAAGTTGTTTGAGCAGATTTTTACTGAGGTATTTCAAAAAATCAAGCCGACGTTTTCCAACGTCCTTCATCCCGATCCTGACTTTCAAGCCTTTATTCAACTTTTTATTACAGGCTATGTAAACCTTCTCGATGAACTTCCATTTTTCCCCCGATTCGTTATTCAAGAGTTGAATCGTGACCCAAAACGTTTTGTAGCTTTGATTGGAAAACAAGAAATTCCCATTGATTCCATTCGGCAAATGATTCAAAAAGAAGTAGATAAAAAAACAATCCAACCCATTGCCGCCGAACAGCTCATCATCAACCTGATTGGGCTTATCGTGTTTCCATATCTTGCCCAGTCACTTGTGAAAGGTATTTTTTTTAACAAAGACGAAGCCGCTTACCAACTTTTTCTTTCCGAGCGAAAGCAACAACTCGCAGATTTTGTACTCAATGGAATTGGATTCAAAAAAGCCTTATAAATGATGAAAAAGCTTCAGCTTACCGCCCTCTTCGTAGTGCTTTCGGTGCTTTTACAAGCGCAATCGAGCCAAAAAATTATCCATCTTAAACAGGTTGTTGACAGCGCCATGGCACGCTATCCTATTTCACAACAGCATCAGGATTTTGATCGCGCGCATCAGCTTAGCCGGCAGCAATTGAATGCTGCTTTGTTGCCCGGAATCAGCCTCAACGGACAGATGAGCGTTCAATCCGATGTTACGCAGCTCGGCATTTCCGTGCCCGGTTTTAGTCCGCCCGAGTTGGCCAAAGATTGGTATAAAATCAACCTCGACATCACCCAAATCGTTTATGATGGCGGACAAATCAAACAAAACAAATCCATTGAGGCACAGCAATACAAAATCAAAATTACCGAATTAGAAACCCTTGAAAACGTCTTCAAAGAATCGGTTACCAAACTATACTTCAGGGCTTTACTTCTCAAGCAGCAGATCAGGGTTTTTCAATCCCTACAGCAAAGCCTTTCCGCCACAGCCCACGAATTGGAGTCAGCAGCTGAAAACGGCATTGTTTTAGCTTCAGGCGTTCAGCAATTACAGGTCGAGCTGTTGCGTAATACGTCGCAAAAGTTAGAGGCAGAGGCGGCTCTCGAAGCCACTTTGGCTTTTTTGAATGTTTATTCAGGCATTCAAATTCAACCCTTCGATAGCCTCAGCAGTCCTTTCATTGCAAGCCAGGAAAGCAGTTTAACCAATCAAAGACCTGAATGGATTGGGCTGAACCTCCAAATTGAAAAAAGCGGTTTGCAGCAAAAGCTTATCCAAGCCAAGCGAAAACCCAACATTCTGGCTTTTGCACAAGCAGGCTATGGACGACCGGGTTACAACATGCTTGATGATCAATTCAGTGATTATTATATGGTTGGACTACGTTTCAACTACAAATTGTGGGATTGGAAAACCAACCAAAGAGAGCAAAACATCTGGCAGATTTCAGCCTCTACTATCGAAAAAAACAAACAATCCTTCGAGATGAACCAACTAGCTGCCTATGATGCCAAAACAGCTGAAATACAAAAACTGAAGGAGATTTTATCCAACGATAGCGCCATTGTTCAACTGCAAGAGGCTATCACAGTGAGCCAACGTGCTGCACTCCAAGCCGGTATCCTCACATCGGCCACCTTTCTTCAGGAGATGGAAAAACTAAGAATGACGATGCTTCAACACGAAACCAACAAAATTAAACTCCTCAACGCGATGACAGAACTCATGTTTATAACCGGAAAAATTAATTTCAATGAATAACCATAAAATACTACAAATCAGCCTGATAGTTTTTGTTTTGGGCTTTGTTTCCTGTCGTAATGGCGAAGAAAAAGCCGATGCGTATGGCAACTTTGAAGCCATTCAGGTTACAGTATCCTCACTTGGCAATGGCCGTTTACTGGAATTAAACGTGGAAGAAGGACAACTTTTGCTTCAAGACAAAGTTTACGGAATTGTGGACACTTTCGACCTGCATCTGAAACGTCAACAAGCAGTAAGTCAGCATCAAGCAGTGCTTTCGCGGATAGCAACCGTTGATGCACAAGCCAGGGTACAACAGCAACAACTGACGAACCTCGGTGTTGACCGCGACCGCATTCGCCAACTACTGACTTCAGGAGCTGCCACCGAAAAACAACGCGACGACATTGAAGGTGCTTACCGCCTGGCCGAATACCAAATGAAAGCTACAACAACACAAATTCAGAGCATCACAGCAGAGGCCGAAGTGATTTTGAGACAGGTAGAACAGATCAACGAACAGATTAAAAACTGTTATATCACCAGTCCCATGAGTGGAATTGTGTTAACAAAGTTTGCCGAATCGGGAGAAGTAGTTACATTTGGCAAGCCATTGTTTAAAATTGCCGATCTGAACACTCTCGAAATAAAGGCTTACATCAGCGGAAACAGGTTGGTTGATTTTAAAATCGGACAAGAAGTACATGTGATAGTTGACAAGTCGAAAAAAGAAAATAAAGTAATGACAGGAACGGTAAGTTGGATGGCTTCAACGGCCGAATTTACCCCGAAAACCATACAGACAAAAGACGAACGGGTTGACTTGGTTTATGCGCTAAAAGTCAGAGTAAAAAATGACGGAAGTTTAAAAATAGGAATGCCCGGCGAAATCAGAATTAATTATTAACTAAATCCTAAAAAACAATGAAAGTGAAAACTTTGATTCTACTCCTGGGCCTGATGATGGCCATGCCCGCCTCACAACTATTTTCTCAAAACAAAGCCGATGATGTTTTGGGCGTTTGGCTGAACGAGGACAAAGATGCCCATGTGGAAATGTTCAAGCGCAACGGCAAAATTTATGGTAAAATCGTTTGGATAAAAGAACCCATTGATGCTGAAACAGGCAAGCCAAAAGTGGATAAAAACAATCCCGATGCGGCGTTGAAAACCCGTCCAACCTTAGGTCTGGAAATACTGACAGGCTTTAGCTTTGACGGATCAAAAGAATGGTCAGGTGGCGAAATTTACGATCCTAAAAGCGGGAAAACATACAGCAGCTATATGATGTTCGATAAAAAAGATGTTCTCAAAATCAGGGGATACGTTGGCGTGGCTTTGCTGGGGAAAACCACATACTGGACGCGCGTAAAATAACCTCATTTTGAAAACTCCTGCCATCCAAATTCAGCATTTACACAAAAGTTACGCTGAAGTTACAGCCCTGATGGATGTTCAGGTGGATATACAAGAAGGTGAATTGTTTGGTTTTATCGGTCCCGACGGCGCCGGTAAAACCACACTTTTTCGTATCATGACCAGCTTGATGCTTCCCGATAAAGGCTCAGTAAGTGTTTTGGGCCTCGACACGGTGAAAGATTACAAGAAAATTCGTAAAAGTATCGGCTATATGCCCGGGCGTTTTTCGCTTTACCAAGATCTTACCGTTCAAGAAAATCTCAGCTTTTTTGCTGGAGTTCACGGCACTACCATTGAGGAAAACTACGACCTCATCAAAGAAGTTTATGCACAAATTGAGCCTTTTAAAAACCGGCCGGCCGGCAAGCTTTCAGGCGGAATGAAACAAAAACTCGCCCTTTCCTGCGCACTGATTCACCGTCCTAAAGTACTTTTTCTCGATGAGCCCACCACAGGTGTAGATGCTGTTTCGCGGCACGAATTTTGGCTGATGCTTCAAAAACTTAAAACATCGGGCATTACCATCGTGGTTTCAACACCTTATATGGATGAAGCATCGCTCTGCGACCGGGTAGGCTTGATGCAAAACGGAAAATTATTAAAATTGGATCGCCCCCAAAGCATCATCCATGCCTTTGGCCACCCTTTGTTGGCGGTAAAAAGCAATCGAATGTACCCACTGCTGAACGACCTTCAGCAACACCCGCAAACCTTAACTGCTTATCGCTTTGGCGACACAGTGCATTGTGTTGGCAATAAAAGCGAGAGCGATCACAAAGCGTTGGAAGCTTTTTTGATGTCAAAAAACCATCAAAACCTCAGCATCGAAACCGTGATGCCTTCCATTGAAGATTGCTTCATCCTGCTCATGGAGCAACAAAACACCCTGCACGATGGAAACTGAACCCGTCATCAAAGTTCGCAATCTGGTGAAGAAATTTGGCAACTTTGTCGCCAACGACCACCTCAGCTTTGAGGTGTATCAAGGAGAAATATTTGGTTTTCTTGGCGCCAACGGAGCCGGAAAAACGACCACTATCAAAATTTTGTGTGGACTTCAAAAGCCTACCTCCGGCGACATTGAAGTGGTAGGCTTCAACGTTTACACCCAAGCCGAAAAAATAAAACAAAACATTGGATATATGAGTCAGCGGTTTTCGCTTTACGAGGATTTAACCGTGAGAGAAAATTTTCAGTTCTATGGAGGAATTTATGGCCTGTCAGTCGCCGACATTAAATTACGCACAGCGCAAATGCTTGAAGATCTGCAATTAACGCACATACGAAATAAAATTCTCAAAGAAATTCCTCTCGGCTGGAAACAAAAGCTTGCCTTTTCGGTAGCGATGATCCACCAACCAAAATTGATTTTTTTGGATGAACCCACAGGAGGGGTTGACCCTTTGACACGCCGACAGTTTTGGGAAATGATTTATCAAGCCGCCGAAAAAGGCGTGACCATTTTTGTTACGACGCATTATATGGACGAGGCTGAATACTGCGAACGCGTTTCTATTATGGCTGACGGACGCATAGAGGCTTTAGACACCCCCGCAGCACTCAAAAAAACCTATCAAGCACACTCCATGAACGAGGTTTTCATTCAATTGGCGCGCAAAGGCCAAACAAATCCCGAAAAATAACCTTTCACAAAAAAGCACCTCAAAAATGAAAGGGTTCATCCTCAAAGAGTTTCTACATATTTTTCGCGACCTGCGCACCATGTTTATCCTATTTGGAATGCCCATTGCGCAAGTGCTTTTGTTTGGATATGCCATCACCAATGAAATCAAGAACGCCGATATTGCCTTCCTTGACCATTCAAAAGACCACGTAACGGAAGCCATTACACACAAGATGCTTTCGTCAGGATATTTTCAGCTGAACGATCAGCTTGAAAAAGCTTCCCAAATTGAACCCGCTTTTAGAAAAGGAAAGATTAAGATGGTAGTGGTTTTCGAGCCTGATTTTGCAAAAAAAATGGGGTCTAACCATCAAGCCAACATACAAATTTTGACCGATGCTTCCGATCCCAACACAGCCAACCTCATCAGCAATTATGCCCAAGCCATTGTGATGGATTATGTGAAACAAACCACTTTGCCCGCACCGCTCTTACAAACCCTACAGGTGGAAACTACCATGCAATACAATCCCGAACTGAAAGGCGTGTTTATGTTTGTTCCCGGCACCATCACGGTTTTACTCATGCTCATTTCGGCCATGATGACCTCCATTTCCATTGCAAGAGAAAAAGAAATGGGCACCATGGAAGTTTTACTTGTATCGCCTTTACGACCATTTCAAATCATTATCGGCAAAGTAATACCCTACGTTTTACTTTCATTCGTCAATGCTTTGGTTATTTTATTGCTGGCCTCTACCGTTTTCGGGATGCCCATTCAAGGTAGTTTGACCTTGTTGCTGGCGCAGAGTATGCTGTTCATTTTTATGTCGTTGGCGATGGGTATTTTCATTTCTACACTTAGCAACAGCCAACAAACGGCTATGCTGCTTTCTATGTTTGCACTGATGCTACCCACGATATTGCTTTCGGGATTTATTTTTCCTATTGAAAATATGCCACTCCCCTTGCAACTGCTGAGTAATATTATGCCCAGCAAGTGGTTCATTATCATCATTAAAAGCATCATGCTAAAAGGCTTGGGGATGGCCTATATTTGGAGAGAAACGCTGATTCTTGTTGCCATGACTGCTTTTTTTATTGGCATGAGTGTAAAAAAATTCAAGCTGAGATTAGATTAAAGTTCCAAGGTATGCGCATTATTTTTTACATCATTCAAAAAGAAATCAGGCAAATTTTCCGCGATCGGGTGATGCTGCCCATCATTTTGGTGATGCCTATCGTTCAATTGTTAATTCTTTCATACACAGCAACCTTTGAGTTAAAAAATACACGTCTAACCATTATTGATCACGACCACAGCAGCCTTTCGCGTGATTTGACAGCCAAATTTACCGGCTCTCCCTTTTATAGCGTTAACTTTTTGGCAGCGAGCTATGACAAGGGTATGGAGCAGATTAAAACCAATCATGCCGATCAGCTATTGGTGATCAATCAACACACTGAAAAGCAATTGAAGCGGGGCGAAAAAGCCTCTATATTGTTAGTTACCAATGCCATTAACGGCAGCGCGGCAAGCCTCATGAACGGCTATACCTTATCTATTGTCAATAGTTTTAACACGGAACTTTTGGTGGAACAACTGCCATCACGTGCATCAGCTTCGCCCATTGCACTGCATCCCCAATTTTGGTACAATCCCAAACTCGATTATAAAACGTATATGGTGCCTGGCATTTTGGTGTTGCTGGTTACCCTTATCGGGATGTTCCTTTCGGGGATGAATATTGTAAAAGAAAAAGAAATGGGAACGATCGAGCAAATCAATGTAACACCAATCCTCAAACACCAATTTATGGTTGGGAAACTTCTGCCATTTTGGATGATTGCCATTTTTGAGTTCATCATTGGGCTCATTTTTGCGCGCATCGTTTTTGGCATTCCTGTCGAAGGCAGTATTCCTCTGCTTCTTGGCGCTGCTTCGGTGTATTTGTTGGTGGTGCTGGGCATCGGATTGTTTGTTTCAACATTTAGCGACACCATGCAGCAGGCCATGTTCATCTCGTGGTTTTTTCTTGTCGTTTTCATTTTGATGAGTGGGCTTTTCACGCCGGTAGAAAGTATGCCGCCCTGGGCACAATGGCTCAACAAACTGAATCCCATTGCCTATTTCATTCAAATCAACCGAATGATTATGCTAAAAGGAAGCGGCTTTGTCGACATCTCCGGTTTATTTTTCGCTTTGGTGGCTTATGCTGTGGCTATGCTCACTTTTTCGATCAAGCGATACAAAAAGGCAAGTTAAAAAGAAGCAAACGTTTAGGATGCTTTTGTTGGAAGGGTAAACGAAAAAGTGCTGCCTTTGCCTTCTTCGCTTTCAACAGACAGCTCGCCATGGCTCATTTTAATGAATTCTTTAGCCAATACAAGGCCCAAGCCGGTGCCCATTTCATCGCTGGTACCTTTGCGCTTAAAGTCGGAACCGAGATCAAACAGCTGTTGAATTTTGTCAGCCGGAATACCAATTCCAGTATCTTTGACAAAAATGCGCACCCGCCCATCCAACTGCACAAGCGCACTTACTTCAATCCTTCCTTCGTCTTTTGTAAACTTGATGGCATTGTTCACCAAATTGATAATGATGTTGGTAAGGATGTTTTGATCAACAAACACCGTCAGCTCGTGTTCTACTTGATTGACCAACAGATGCTTTTTCTGTTGCGCTCGCCCTGACAAAAACCTGAAAACACTTTCAACCGCAAGGTATAAATTGGTGTCGGTAGGTTTATTTTCAAAGCCGCTGCGTTGGGCAAGGGTCCAATCCAAGAGGTTCACAAGTAGGCCATAGGTGTTGGTGCTGCTCACATACAGATTTTCGATAATGTGAATCTTTTCCTCATCGGTGTATGACCTATAATTTTCGGACAGCTCTTGCAGCAACCCTAACAGCGAGTTGAAAGGACTTCGTAAATCGTGGGCGATGATGGAGATAAACTTGTCTTTTGTTTGGTTGAGCTCCTGCAACCGCAAGTTGTTTGTTGCAATCACTTCTTTTTGGGCTGCTATTTTTTTGCGCGTTCGGTTAAGCAGATAGATAGAAACCAAGAGCAGCAGCACCAAAAAAATAAAGCCGAACAGGGCCAATCGCTGACCTTTGATCATTCTTTCCTTGAGTTGGTTTTGGGTTACCAAGAGCCGATTTTCCGATTCTTTTTTATCTACCTCGTAAATGATTTTCATTTCAACAATTCTCGATTTGTGCTCATTGTCGAGAATGCTGTCATTGATCGTTTGTCCGCGCTTATAGTTGATATAGGCACTTTTAAAATCGTTGCGGGCACTATCTATTGCTGAAAGCGTCAACAAACCTTCCGCAATAAGGGAATAGGATGATAAGGAGCGAACGATTTCTAAGCCCTTTTGATTGAAATACATGGCCGAATCTACCATGTTTTCTTTCAAGTAGGCACTAGACATTTGTATCAAAACTTCACCGCGATCCATCAACCTCAAATCGTCTAAATACTTCGACAACTGCCTGTAATAATAAATCGAAGAGTCGGGTCTGTTGAGAACATAGTAGGCACTGGCGATATTTGTTAAAACTATAGGCAGGTACTCAAAACTATTTTTCTCGTTAACAAACGTCTTGCTTTTAAGCGCAAAAACAAGCGATTTTTTCGCTTGATTTTGGTTGCTATACATCACTGAAATATTGCCGTTGAGCATACAAAGATAGGATGAATCGTTGTTTTCAGCAGCAATTTCCAATGCCTTTCTAAAAAAGACCATGGATGAGGTCGAATCTTTGATTCTGTTGTAAAGATTTGCCAAAACGTTGTAGTTACTCAAAATACGCTGTGGCGAAACTTCGTTTTTTTCATTCAAATCCTTCGATCGCAACATATAACGCAAGGCCAGTTCAAATTGGTCCTTTCGCTCGTAGGCAAGTCCCAAATCATAGTAGGATTTTCCTAATCCCACTTCGTTGTTGCTCAAAATATCAATAGCAATAGCTTCATTCAATAAGGCAATGGCCGTGTCGTGCGACCCCATTCTGGAATATAAAGTGCCTGCATTATTGGCAGCTTCGGCTTTATGGGTGGACAAATTTTTAGCCGATCCACAGACGTGAAACGCGGTTTCAAAACTCTTAATCGCTGCATCATAATCTCTGTTGAACCAATGGTATAAGCCCAAGGTGTTATAAAAAACCGCCTTCGCCTCATCGTTTTGTTTCTCTATCAAAGGCTCCACTTGGTTCAACATCACCAAGCTTGAGTCTTTGTTAGAAAAAACAACATTTTTGGCCAGCTTAAGATGGTCGAGTATTTGCTCAGCATTCATTGCCCGGAAATTCTTTTGTTGCGGTTGAGCTTGACCCCAAATGGATAGGAGAAGGGAAAAACCGGTCAGCAGCACGAAGGTTTGAAATTTTTGCAAGACTCTGATCTTTAATTCAGATGATTTAATATCAATTTTCATCGTCGAATGTGCAAGAGCAAACCCTAAACCAGATTCATCTCACCGCTTCACATTCTTTTAAACGCAACTCACTTTAAAACCACTTGTGTGTGAGTTGAAACTCATTGTCAATTAAAGACCATCCAAAGCCGAAACTACTTCGTCGCACACATCGGCAGGCAATTCATAATTAAGATAATTGTAGGTTTCCTGTGTTACCTCCACATCCGTACCATATTCCTTGTTGTCGTAGGTAATCCATACGTAATAGGTTTGTCCGAGTGTAATGCCGGGAATGGTCGCATTTCCTTGAACCATTTCAACGGCAATCGGGTCAACCTGTGAGTTTTTTGGAATATAATAAGCAGTAAATGATGGTTTTATAATAGTTGAGTTGTCAGAGGTGCAGACCAAAGAAACACTGATATTGATTTCCTTAAGACTGGGGTCTTGCGAAACAATTAGGTTCACATTTACGGGTTGACTGCTGCACAAATCATCAATTAAGGTGGGTTGCGAAGAAGGGTCAACACTCAAATAAGTTGAGTTTTGTGTGTCCCAAACAATACGCAATGGCACGCCGGCAGGCGCATAGGTGGTAAAAGTTGATTGAGCACTTTCCACCCAAACCACAATAGTGCTAATCAAAACATTGTCATCTTGACGATAAACATATCCTTTAATAAGAAATGGCCCTGTTAGCGGCACATTGGTAGTAAACTGGAATGGACTGCTGTTTTCGCAAACCGTTCCTTGCAACCAACCAAAATTATAATATGACAAGTGAGAAAGCTCCACCTCAAAATGCAGACTACCCTCTAACATGAGTGCTGTTGCTGCGCCTTCTTCTTTCCAAACCCCGGTGTTTTCGTTCAAGCTCCACAACGGAACCACATCACCAACCGCAATGTTAGTTTTGGTTATAGGGTTATAGGTTTGCGCATCAATAAGCGTAATCAAACCCAATTTACCATCTTCAAAAGTAGCCGCAATGTTTCCGTTTGCGTCTTTGATTTCAATGGCCACAAAGCCTCCTGAATACATCATTCCATTGGTTGTTGAACCATCAAGACGGGTCACAGTGGGCAGCAATCCACCCGGAAAGGCAGCAATGGATTGAGGATCGGTATTGCTAAAGCGAACCAAAGTCACATCTAAACTACCCGAAAGCGGGTTTCCACCCGAATCGCGAATGAGCATCCCCTCGGGGATAGTAACACGAGCGCTACCGCCGGGCACGACAACACTGCCGGGAGCAACTACTCTGCCTGCTTGTGTTGTGGCGGCATTGTGTTCTTGACGCACAAAAACACCTGAAGGTGGATTGGATAGAGGAACCAAGCTGATGCTAACAAAGTTACGACCCTTTTGGGTGATATTTACTTCTTTGGATGACACAAGGTAGCCTTGCACGTGCGCTATGACATTAAAATTGACGGCATCCTCGGGACTGGGTTCATACGGAGCATTGGGCACCAGTGCCAAAGTGGTTAGACCTCGGCTGACCCCAAACTTTTTGTCAGTGGGCCGCACACCCAACACATCAACAACGGCATCTTCATCAGGACCTGAGTACTTTACATAAGCACCTTGACTGGCTTCGCTGTTAAGAATACGCCCGGTGGTGGCATCCACAAGCTGAACGTCGAGGGTGGTTTTGATGATGTTATAATCAATGATAAGGTTGAGATTTTCGATGGGGTTTACTGCTTTTTTGCAAGCACTAACCGAAAACAACAACACTCCTCCGAGGAGAGCTAATGCTACTTTCTGAACAATTTGATATGTTTTCATAATTAAAAGCGTGTTTAAATGATTTTGAAACTAAGTTGAAAACTCACCATTGGATACAAATTGATCCAAGAGAGATTTTCATTCAATTGATCAACCTGTTCCGGAGAAGAGGTAGGACTAAGCATACCTGTGGTGATAAGGGTTGCTTTGGGTTTGTTGATGTAGGCCGCTCCGAGTTCAAAAGCGAAAGATACGACCCTGTTTTTAGAAATTGTTCTGCCTATGCCCAAACCGGCATAAGGCAAAATTTTAAGTGATGGTTCAACCGCAATATCAACAAAGCCAACATCTTCGGGTTGAACCTCAATAGAACCTACATAAACCGATTTTGCCGAAACGCCATTCACACGGGCTTCGGTGAGGTTAAAAATACCTCCGGCAGACAAGAAAAAAACCCTCCCCAACTGCCAGTTGGCCAAAAGACTAATTCCTCCCGCTTTGATGTATCCCTCACCTTTTACAAAATCCTCAAAAGGCTTCATGTCAAGGGTGTATTTGTAATATGTTCCACCAAGGCGGAGGTGTAATTTGGGCTTTATTTGGGCTGTTACTTCGCCACCAAAACCCATCGTATTGGCCTTTATGCCGATGGCAAGACCAAAATCACCTGTCTTTTCTTGGGTTGTTGTTTCTACCTCCTCCTCGGGGAGATTTTGCGCGTTCAGGGTTGACCCTAAAAGGAAAAAACAACCTAAAATTAGGGTAGCTAAGTGTATTTTCGTTCTCGTTGATGGACGAATGATTGTCATAATTTTTTGTTTTTATGAAACAAAAGTAAGTGATCGCTACTACTTTTACAAATTTTATCCCGAAAATAAACCCATTTCTATTGCCAAAGCTGTATTTTGCATAAACTTCCCGCCAAAGTCAAGGGGAATAAAACTAAGGTATTAGATGAACGATAGGATGCAAATGATGTAAAACTCATTACTTTTGCACTTCAAAAGAATGATTTTTCATCAAAACTATTGCGTTGTATGACTGCTATTCAAGACGAACCTCTTTCCGAAGACAAACGCTCACTCAATTTCATTGAAGCCATCATTGAAGATGACCTTCAAGCCAAAAAAAACGATGGCCGGGTACATACCCGCTTTCCACCCGAACCCAATGGCTATTTGCATATTGGACATGCCAAGTCCATCTGCCTCAATTTTGGTATGGCCGAAAATTACGGCGGCAAATGCAACCTGCGCTTTGACGATACCAACCCCGAAAAGGAAGAAACAGAATATGTTGATTCCATTATGGACGATGTACGCTGGCTTGGCTTTCAGTGGGACAATGAACCCTATTATGCTTCTGATTATTTTGGACAGCTGTATGATTGGGCAGTTGTTTTAATCAAAAAAGGTTTGGCTTATGTTGACGATCAGCCGCAGGAAGTGATCAGCCAGCAGCGCGGCACACCCACCCGACCGGGCACAGAAAGTCCTTTCAGAAGCAGAAGCGTAGACGAAAACTTGCAACTTTTTGAAAAGATGAAAAATGGCGATTTTCCCAATGGAAGCCATGTTTTACGTGCCAAAATTGACATGACCTCACCCAACATGCACATGCGCGATCCGGTGATGTATCGCATCTTGAATGCCGACCACCACCGTACCGGCAACACCTGGAAAATATATCCGATGTATGATTATGCACACGGTCAAAGCGACTATCTTGAAGGCATCACACATTCATTGTGTACCCTTGAGTTTGAGGTGCATCGCCCCCTTTATGACTGGTTTCTCGACCATTTGATAGACACTTCGTACCGCCCTCGACAAATTGAGTTTGCCCGCCTCAACCTGAGCTACACCGTGATGAGTAAAAGAAAATTGTTGGAGTTGGTGAAAAATAAAGTTGTGAATGGCTGGGACGACCCACGCATGCCTACCATCGCCGGATTGCGCCGCAGAGGCTACACCCCTGCCTCTATCCGAGCCTTTGCCGAAAGAATTGGCGTTGCCAAGCGCGACAATGTGATTGACGTTGGATTGTTGGAGTTTAGTGTTCGTGAAGATTTGAACAAAATCACCAATCGGGTGATGGCCGTTTTAAACCCATTGAAGTTAGTAATCACCAATTATACTGAAGGCAGCACAGAAAATGTTGCCCTCGAAAACAATCCCGAAGACCCACAAAGCGGCAGCCGCATGGTTCCGTTTGGGAGAGAGCTGTTTATTGAGCGGGATGATTTTATGGTTGATCCGCCCAACAAATATTTCCGATTGGCACCCGGCAAAGAGGTCAGGCTAAAAGGAGCTTACGTCATTCAATGTACCGGCTTCGATCTGGATGAAAACCATGAAGTACAAACCGTTTATTGCACCTATGATGTGGATACCAAAAGCGGCAGCGGCTCCAAACAACCCAAAGTTAAGGGTACATTGCATTGGGTTGAAGCCAGTACATGTATTGAAGCCGAAGTGCGTTTGTATGATCGTCTGTTTATGGACGAAGACCCGGCTGGTCACAAAGACCGTGACGCTTTGGAATTCCTCAACCCTGAATCTTTAAAGGTGCTGAAAAATTGCAAGTTAGAACCGGTGTTGGCGCAAGCTACCCAAAATGACAAATTTCAATTTCAACGCATCGGTTATTTTTGTGTGGACAAAGACAGCCGTCCCGACGCCTTGGTGTTTAACAGAACCGTTTCATTAAAAGACAATTGGACCAAGGTAAGCGGAAAATAAGTAAAAAATCAATCGCAATGGCTTGCACACGCTGCTTTATGAATATGGAAAAATGACATTTTCCTCAAAGAAATGATGCCAAAAACAGCTGTAATTCATCTCTATTTGTACCTTTGCGCGCTTATTGCCCGATGGTGTAATTGGCAACACGTCTGACTCTGGATCAGAAGAGTTTAGGTTCGAAACCTAATCGGGCAACATAACAATGAAAGGATTACGAAAATGTCGTAATCCTTTTTTTTTCATGAAACGAAAGCGAAACCCTTTATTGTCATTCGCTTGCTGCTATTTTCACCCTCGTCATTTCAATCCCATTCGGCATTGCAAATCATGTTGATTTTTAGCACAAGATGATTTGCCACAAGTGTCTTTTAATGAATGTTTTATCGAATAAATAATTGCTTCCTCCAAAATTCACTTCATTTTGCTGAATCAGTAGGTCTTCCGGGGTCTATTTGCTACCTTTGCCGGCTGTTTATCATCAATGATTATGACACTAACAAAACAAGGAAATCCGGGCGTAGTCGGTTTAGCCGGCTTCGGGCTTACAACACTTTTATTGCAATTGCACAACATCGGACTCATGGGTTTGGGGCCTGTGGTTGCCATGGGGTTTATCTTTGGAGGTCTGGCCCAAATGATTGCCGGGTTTCAAGAACAGAAATTAGGCAATAACTTTGGCTACAGCGCCTTTGTTGCTTATGGCGCGTTTTGGATCGGGCTTGGAATTATTTGGTTAATGAATCATTTCGAGATTTACCAATCATCAACGACCGATGTGGGCTATTATCTCGTTGCCTGGACACTCTACACCTTGATCATGTTCATTGCTTCGTTGTGGGTGCATAAAGCCATGACTTTCACATTTGGAACCTTACTTGTAGGTTTCATTTTACTGGATTTGGGTCATTTTGGCGATCCCGTGTTTAACGTCATTGCCGGTTACGAACTCATTATTTGCGCCTTAGCCGCGTGGTATATGATGGCAGGCATTATCATCAACGATTTGGCCGGCAAAACAGTTCTAAAAATGGGTAGTCCATTTATTGTTAGATAAAGCAGCCTTTCTCCAGATTCTTTTTTAGCGGTGATGATGTTGTTGAAAACCACGTCTTGTGGATGCAATTCACAACATTTGCCGATGGATTCGCAAGCTTTATCGAGCAAGTTTATCAGTGTATCTATTTGATTTTAAACATATTTCTTTAACACGGTTTGATAGCTCACCCGATTTCATGTTGTGACAGCGGTTGCGCCCATTCATTTTTTAATTTCCTTTGTACACAACTATTTCGATCGCGAAATCATCTCAAGCCCGTGCTAAAGGTTCCAAATTATTGACCATCGTTTTTGAAAATCATTCCCATCGCATGAAAAAATTCTTTTTTCTCATTTTCTTGGCTTTGATCGCTGAAACAGCTTTCTGCCAATCAAAATTTACCCTTAGCGGATATGTACACGAAAAAGGAAGCGGTGAGCTGTTGCCCGGCGTAAATATTTATTTCCCTGAACAGCAGTTGGGAACCACCACCAACAACTATGGATTTTACTCCATCACCCTTCCAGCGGCCACGTATCAAGTTCATTTTTCGTATGTTGGCTATACCGTTGAAGTAAAACAGCTGATCCTCAACAAAGATGTGATGATGAATATCGAACTCCTCTCGAGCATCACTTTGAAAGAGGTGGTTGTTTCGGGAGAGCGGTCGGAGCGCAGCACCGAAAGCAACCAAATGAGCATGGTTTCTCTGCCTGTAAGTCAGGTAAAAAACATACCGGCTTTGTTGGGCGAGAAAGATGTTTTTAAAGCTTTACAACTCATGCCCGGCGTTCAAAAAGGCAGCGAAGGCAACAGCGGACTTTATGTGCGTGGCGGCGGTCCCGACCAAAACCTGATCATCCTCGACGATGCACCTGTCTATAACGCCTACCATCTTTTTGGGTTTTTTTCGGTGTTTAACGGCGATGCCCTCAAAAGCATTGAACTCACCAAAGGTGGTTTTCCGGCACGTTTTGGCGGACGGCTTTCGTCAGTGGTGGAGATGACCATGAAAGACGGCAACAAAGAACAATTTTCGGGCGAAGCCGGCATTGGATTGGTGTCATCGCGCCTCACCTTGGAAGGCCCGGTTATTCGCAATAAATCTTCTTTTTTAGTCTCAGGACGAAGGACTTATATTGATGTTCTGGCCCGACCGCTGATGCCAAAAGATGAAAATATCGGTTACTATTTCTATGACCTCAACGCCAAATTAAACTATGATTTTGGCCCTAAAAACAGGCTTTATCTGAGCGGCTATTTTGGTCGCGACAAGTTTTACTATAACAGCCAAGGGAACATGACCGGTTACGACAAAAACGGACTGTATTGGCAAAACAGAACCGGAACCTTGCGCTGGAACCATCTTTTCAGCAACAAAGTTTTCAGCAATACCAGCCTCATCTACAGCGAATACAACTTAAATATCTTTTCAAAATATAAAAGTGAATACGACAATTATTCCCTGACTTACAGCTCAGGCATTCGCGATTTTTCGTTCAAACACGATTTGGAATATCACGCCTCTCCCTTTTTCTCCATGCGGGCAGGACTCCAAACCACCCATCATCATTTTCAACCCAGCGCCATTGTTGAAATAGATAACAGCACCACCCAAAACTTCAACAGCAACGTCAGCTATAACTCCTTAGAATCGGGATTGTATGTGGAAAACCATTTCAACTTTCGGTCGCGGGCGCAGATGAATGTGGGGTTACGCTTTTCGCATTTCAAGGCCGATGCCAAAAACTATTTCGATGTTGAACCTCGCTTTTCTTTTAATTTTATCATCAACAGCGGCTTCTCGGCCAAGCTAGCTTTTGCCTCTATGAACCAATACATCCATCTGCTGAGCAATACAGGCGTGGGTTTGCCTACTGATTTGTGGGTTCCATCAACGGATCGTATCGCTCCCCAACGATCGCATCAGGTTTCTGCCGGTTTGGCAAAGGAAATATTTGGAAATGAACTACTTGTAACCTTAGAAGGTTATTATAAAACCAGCAAAAATATTTTAGGTTACAAGCCCGGTGCCAGCTTTTTACTATTGGACGACCCCACCGAAGCCAACAATTTCAGTTGGCAAGATAATGTTACTGCAGGAAAAGCAAGTTCCTATGGCTTTGAATTTTTGGTTCACCGCAAAACCGGTCGCACCAGCGGATGGATTGGCTACACCCTTTCGTGGACGCAGCTTCAGTTTGACGAAATCAACTTTGGCAAAAAGTTTTGGGCGCGCTACGACCGTCGGCACGATGCCTCCCTCGTGGTCATCCATCAGCTCAACGAGCGCATCACCCTCTCAGGAACCTGGGTTTATGGCACCGGAAACGCCATTACCTTGCCTTTAGGCACCTTCCCCACCCACGAACACCATCCTTTTCCGCAAGGATCATCCTATTTTTATTTCAATAATTTGTCCGACTATGGCGAAGTCAACGGCTTCAGAATGAAAGCTTACCACCGCCTTGATTTTGCCATTCAATTTCACAAAGAATTAAAAAACAGGACAAGAACCTGGGAGATAGGACTTTACAACGCATATAACCGAAAAAACCCTTTCTTTTATTACACAGAAAGTTATTCAGACAATAATTACACAGAAACCACCAAGCTGAAACAGGTGTCAATCTTTCCCATTATCCCTTCGGTAACTTATTCAGTGAAATTTTAATCGCCATGAAAAACAAACTATACCTTTTTGTGATTGTCCTTTCGGCAACCTTGTTAACTTCCTGCGATAGTATGGAAAAAGACGTAGATGTTCCTGCATCACAACCTAAGTTGGTCGTTTATAGCTATATATCTCCTGACGAAGACAGCGTAAAAGTATGGGTAACGCAAAGTGTTCCACTTTACACCACCCATCCGCTTTTTTCTAACCAATACCCGCCCATCAGTGATGCTTCGGTCACCATCAGCGATGGAACACAAAGCTACCCGCTTCAGTTCTCGGCCGCTATCGGTCAATATTTTACTACCGATTTTCAACCCCAAAGCGGTGCCACTTATTCACTTGAGGTAAGCACCTCGCGCAACCAAAAAGTAACAGCCCGATGCACCGTTCCCACACAAGCACCGCCTACTGTTGAAATGGTTTCAATTGAATGGGAGCATTCCTACGGCTATGTGCGGGCGGTTACTTTCAAAATAAAAGATGGCGAAGGCAGCGGAAACTATTACAGGGTCGTGGCATCGGTAAAGTACAGCTATTTTGGGACAGATGAGGGATTTTACAACACGATTTACTTTGATAAGGGCGAAGAGTTTATCTCCGACAACGCCAAAGACGGCAGCTATTTTACCTATCAAACCGAAGCAATTCTTCCCGATCCTTCGGCTACAATCAAACTTAAAATTTCAATCTCCGCCATTGACGAGCATTATTTTAACTACCACAGATCAATCAATGCTTATCAGGATGACAATCCTTTTTCAGAGCCTACACCCGTTTATTCCAACATCAATGGTGGGCTTGGGGTATTTGCCACCTACCGCAATTCGATAACTGAAATTGATCTAGGAAGGTAATTTGCAGGCCGTTGCATAAAGCATTCTTTGTGGCTCTCCGAGTCGTTGATGTTGCACAGTGTTGCTCGAAGATTAAAGGAGTTACACAGAGAGATTAGGAAATAATTGGTATTAATAAAAAAAGATTTCGACCTAAAATTTCTTTTGTGAAAATCTGCGATTCTTTGTGGCTCTCCTTGCTATAGCAATATCACAGAGTTGTTCGGAGATTAAAGGAGTTACACAGAGGGATTTAGCAAGATAAGGAATTCTTAAAATTAGAGTTTTATCCCAAAATTTCCTTTGTGAAACTTTAAGATTCTCTGCGTTACTCTGTGTCAAAACTATCGAAATTGCATCAAACAACATTGAAAACAAGGCTAATGGATGGATGGGAATCTTTATATTTGCCCGTTTGAAAAATTTGTTATGACCCAAATCACCAAAACCGAGCAAAAAGGATTTCGATCTTTCACCAAAAATTATTGGACAGTCATCACAATGGAGTTCTTTGAACGGGGTTCCTATTATGGTGTCATGTCAGTGCTTTCGGTTTATTTAGTAATGAGCACCGATAGCGGCGGCTTGGGTTTCAGCAAAGAAGGCGTGGGCGTCATCAAAAGCACCATCACACCACTGTTGTATTTGTTGCCCATCCTTTCCGGGGCTTTGGCCGAGCGCTTTGGTTACCGCAAAATGTTGATGTTTGCCTTTTCGATTATGAGTGTCGGTTATTTTCTCACCAGCATGGCCACTTCTTACGCGCTGGTGTTTGGCAGCTTACTTTTAATGGCCGTTGGGGCGGGATTGTTCAAGCCTGTGATTGCCGGAACCATTGCCCGCGAAACCACCGAAAGCAACAGCGGTCTTGGCTTTGGCATCTTTTATTGGTCTATAAATTTGGGTGCTTTTATCTTTCCGTTGGTGCTTATCCCCTACCTCAAAGGCATTTCGTGGTCTTATATTTTTATCATGGCGGCCATTGGCACCGGCTGGCTTTTGTTGCTCAACATTTTTGTTTTTAAAGAGCCTCAACGGCCCAAAAGCACAAAAAGTTTGGGAGAAGTGCTGCAAGGAATTGTGTTGGTTTTGAAAGATTTTCGTTTTGTGAGCATGATCGTGATCTACAGCATGTTTTGGATTTTGTATTTCCAAATGTTCGACACCGTGCTGTGGTATTTGACTGATTATGTGGATATGTCGCCGGTAAACAACACCGTGAACAACTTTTTAGGTCTTTTTGGCGCACAAACACAGTGGAAATTTGAGGCCGAACACGTAACGGTGATCAATGCCGGAACCATTATTGCCCTGCAACTGTTTATCTCCAGCTTGGTGAAAAACACCAAGGCCTTACCTACCATGATTTTCGGAATTGCCCTCGGCACCATCGGCATGGCCATCCTTTCCATCTCTATGCACGCCTGGGTGTTTATGGCCGGCATCATCATTTTCTCTATTGGCGAAATGACGGCACATCCCAAGTTTCTTTCTTATGTCGGTTTGATTGCTCCTCCCGACAAGAAAGCACTTTACCAAGGTTATTCTTTCTTATACGGGGTGATCGGAAGCGGCGTTGGAGGTATTTTAGGCGCTTTGTTGTACGTTCATTTTGTGGATGGACTTCAACGACCCGGACTTTTATGGTTCATTTTCAGTCTTATAGGAGTTGTAACCATTATTGGACTGTTGCTTTACAATAAGTTTTTGGCACCCAAAACCACTGAAGGTTAGGCCTATTTGTCACAATTTAAAATCTTCAAAAAAAGTTTTATTTTAACAACACACCCCATTCGGTAACATAAAAATCGCTGCGGTTGAAAGTTGCTATTGCAGGCGGCGAAGGCCTTTCCAACAACGCATCTGTTCTTCCTTCAATCAGGTAGAAAAGACGCAAAAGATGATTGGGCTGCACCGAAAAAGATAGCGCGATCAGAGGATCAATGTGTTTGTTGGTTTGAGGATAGATGGCATAAAAGGGCCAGCTGTTTAAACGCGGCACCCAATACTCCACAAAATCGGTAATTTCATCGCCTCTGAAACCATAGTCGTGCAAGTTGGAACGAAAAAATGTTTCGAGATCAGCCTTTTCAACCCACCACCCTTCGCTGTGTTGCCACGCGTTGGGCTGGCTGCTTTCATAAAAAAGGAAACGATATAGGTTATTGATCATTCCATCAGGCGTTACAGAAACATCCCATCCTGTGCCATAAGCTGGCTCAGAAGCGATGATTTCACCTCCCTTAGGAAAACTGATTTTCAGTTGTAATGAGATCGTCGTTTTCGGGTAGAGGTAAATGTTCGGCTTGTAAGCAACGATGGTAGTATCGGGAGGGATTGGACCATCCTCAGGATCGCAGCCTTGCAAAGGGAAAAACAAAGGTACCATAAAAATCAACAAAAGGGGAAACCCCAAAAAGTGTACTTTTTTCATCATCTTAAGTTTTGTGAAATAGGATGAGAAAAAGAGAGTGGAAGTTGTAACAAAGTAATTTCTGGGCAAAAAAAAGAGCAATGAAAGAGTGGAATATTTGAATATTTTCTAATTTTGAGATAAACTACATAAATTGAAATACATCTATAAAAGACTTAATATAAAAAGGTTACGCACAATTCTGACGACACACCGAATGATGTCGCAACTTTATTTTTAACGCAACAAAACAATGAATCCCTAAACCCTTAAAACATAACATTATGAAAATATTTTTGAAATTGAGTATGCTTGTATTTTTCATTTCTTTGCTGACAACGTCGTGCAAAAAAGATGATCCATTAACTGACCTCGACAAGATTGAACACGAATTGAAATCATTCGCATCGGATAGGAACATTACAAAATGCTCGATCAGAGAGTTTCAAAGCAACGGAAATATAGAAGTTATTTCTGAAAGTCCTTTTTCATTTAGCAACGGATTTATTGTGGTATCCAAAATGTACGGATTAAATACGGTTGAATTCAGATACAACTTACTCAACCTTTATAACTACTATAAAGCCGATAGAAACATCTTGTATCTTGAATTTGTTAAGAATTGAATACTAGAGTGTTACTAAAGTATAAAGGATTGTTTTTGGCAATAAAGGAGTTGGCAATAATCCACAATGGTATTGGAATTGAATGACATAATGCTTGAAAATGAATAAGGTTATCTTTGCATAAACCACTTTTATGGAATTGTAAATACTGACATCGCAATTTCTGAAAGCCTACTCGAAAAATGGTTTCTCATTCAGAAAATTGGGAAAAAGCAACGGCTGTTCAGTTGGAAAAAATTATTTCGAAAAGCTAAACGACTACTATTCAAACCATAAAAAACTAGGATTGGAATACGAAGCTTTAGATTACGGCAAAAGCCTTGATTTCTTGTTGATGACGGCGTCTGCCTTTGATGAGGAAAAATGAAAGTACCAATCTGGCAACATATAAAATGAGCAAAATGAAAAATTGTCCGAATTGTAAAGCTGAAATTTTAGATCATTTCGAATTGTGCTGGAATTGCAATTTCAGTTTAACAGAAAATAAAATTATCGAAATTAAAAGTTCTCAAGAACAAATAGAACGTGAAATAGATTGTCTAAGATGCAAAATTCCAATGATTTATTCCGGAAATTATAAGTTCCACGAAGGAACTAGAATTGGCGTCTTAGGAAGCGTTTTCGAATTGTTTGTAAACAGAGAAACATTTGATTTATACTTATGTCCAAAATGTGGTAAAATTGAATTTTTTACGCCATTACAAAAATGAAAACACTGTTTTCATTTTATGGGATTTCTACGAAGGGTAAACAACAATTGCATTAAGTTGATGAATGAAGTAAACTGATAAGGCAAGATTTAAGCAAATTCAAAAAAAAACACAACCACCGGTAAGTGATTGTGTTTTTGTCTCCCCGACAGGGCTCGAACCTGTGACCCATTGATTAAGAGTCAATTGCTCTACCAACTGAGCTACGGAGAGATGAATTAGGGGTGCAAAAGTAATCAATTTTCTTTCAAAACATCGAAAACTTATCCATTAATTCCAACAGAAACAGAAAGTGGCAAAGCCAGTTTTCATGGCTATTCTTAGTACTTTTGCACCAAACAAGCTTCGGCCATGAACAAGGACAAAAGTTTTAAAACCGCACTTAAAGTGAACGAGGGCATCGCTCAGCCTGACCCCGTAAATTCGGAAGCCATCAACAGGCTTAAAGCCCTAAAGCGAGAAACGATCGCTGTTTCAGACTATGTGAATGGCATTCTATCGGGCGATATTGTTCTGTTAAGCAAGGCCATCACCCTGATCGAGAGTTCGCTTCCGAGGCATCAAAAGATTGCCCAAGAAGTGATCGCCGCCTGTTTGCCCCATTCGGGAAAAGCAGTGAGGCTGGGCATTACCGGTGTTCCCGGAGCAGGAAAAAGCACTTTCATCGAAGCTTTGGGAATGTATTTGGCCGAAAAAAATCACAAGATTGCCGTGTTGGCCATTGACCCCAGCAGCCAACGCTCGAAGGGCAGTATTTTGGGCGACAAAACCCGTATGGAGCAGCTGGCCACACATCCCAATGCCTATATCAGACCATCGGCATCAGAAGGAACCCTTGGCGGCGTGGCCCGAAAAACGCGCGAAAGCATCATCCTGTGCGAAGCCGCCGGCTTTGATACTATTTTTGTAGAAACGGTGGGCGTAGGTCAATCGGAAATTGCCGTTCATTCGATGGTAGATTTTTTCCTTTTAATCCTCATCAGCGGTGCCGGCGATGAGCTGCAAGGTATCAAGCGCGGCATCATGGAAATGGCCGATGGACTGGTGGTAAACAAAGCCGATGGCGACAACATCCAAAAGGCCAATAGAGCCAAAGCCGAATGCGATAATGCCCTCCATCTTTTTCCACCTGCCGAATCGGGCGTTGCACCAAAAGTACTCACCTGCTCTTCGATAGAAAACACAGGCATTGCCGAGGTTTGGGAAATGGTTGAATATTTTATGAGCGAAACCCGCGAAAATGGTTTCCTGCAACAAAAACGTGTGAGCCAAGCAGTACAAATTATGCACGACAGTCTGCAACAGCATATTATGACCCATTTTTACGGAAATGAAAGCATACAAAAGCTTTTGCCTCAAATTGAACAAGCCATCAAACAGCAAAAAATGAGTTCGTATATTGGCGCTGCTCAACTTTTGGAAACATATTTCTCCGGGCTGAAACAGCAATAAATGAAAAGCTAAAACTCATGCGCTGCCCGCATCAAAACGATGATCCTTTTTGTTTGCAAACGCATCTAATTCGCGCCTCTAAAAGTGTTGATTTTTCAATCAAAATGATACCTTTGCACCTAAATTTTTTCGATTCTTTCACCAATTAGAAGAACTATGAACGAGTTCACTTCAATGAATCCCAACCCTTTGGTCCAATACCTGAACAAACCTGCATGTGATTTCACACGAACTGATTTAATACGGTACATCGAAGACCACGACATTCAAATGATCAACTTTCGCTATGCCGGTTGGGATGGGCGTCTCAAGACCTTGAATTTTATCATCAACAGCCGCGATCACCTCGAAAACATCCTTTCTGTTGGCGAAAGGGTTGACGGGTCGAGCCTCTTTCCCTTTATTGAAACCGGGAGCAGCGACCTTTATGTAGTTCCCAAATACCGCACTGCATTCAGAAACCCCTTCTCCGATATTCCAACCCTTGATGTGTTGTGCTCTTTTTATGACCGCCATGGCAAGCCGTTGGATTGTTCTCCCGAATTTGTGCTTCGCAAGGCCCACAAAGCCATGAAAGCGCAAACGGGTCTTACCTTCGAGACCATGGGCGAGCTGGAATATTACATCATCAGCGAAGAGCAAGATTTGTATCCGGCAGTGAACCAAAAAGGCTATCACGAATCGTCACCTTTCAACAAATACGGCATGTTCAGGCGCGAAGCCATGCGGTTGATTGCGCAAAGTGGCGGACAAATTAAGTATGGCCACTCCGAAGTGGGTAACTTTTCACTGAATGGAAAGATTTATGAGCAAAACGAAATTGAGTTTCTTCCCACCAATGTGGAAGATGCAGCCGATCAGCTTGTTATAGCCAAATGGATCATGCGCACCCTCGCCTATCAAATCGGTGTTACCATCACCTTTGCCCCAAAAATTATTGTTGGAAAAGCTGGAAGCGGCATGCACGTGCATACCCGTTTGATGAAAGACGGCAAAAGCATGATGATGAACAACGGCAAACTGAGCAATGACGCACGAAAAGCCATTGCAGGTTATCTAACTCTTGCCGGTTCGCTCACCGCTTTTGGCAATATGAACCCTACCTCCTACTTTAGATTGGTGCCCCACCAAGAAGCCCCCACCAACATTTGCTGGGGCGACCGCAACCGCTCGGTTTTAGTGCGCGTGCCCTTGGGTTGGACCAATGAGTTCGATATGATTTCGGATGCCAATCCGTTGGAGAAACCACTCGATCTCGACACCAACAACAAACAAACCGTTGAGTTTCGGGCTCCTGATGGTTCAGCGGACATCTATCTCTTGATGGCCGGTCTCACCGTAGCCGCCCGTCATGGCTTCGAGATGGAAAATGCACTGGCATTTGCAGAAAAAACCTATGTTGACGTGAATATTTTTCATGAAGAACACAAAAATAGAACCGCTGAGCTGGAACAGCTTCCGGGTTCTTGTGTTGAGTCGGCTGAGATGCTTGAAAAACACAAAGAAATTTACCGCAAATACGACATCTTCCCTGAAAATATTCTCAACTTTTTGATTGACTACCTCCGTAATTTCAACGATAAAAACCTCAGAGCCGAGCTCGGAAACGATGAAGCCCGTATTCTGGCTTTGGTGAGCCAATATTTCCACTGCGGTTGAGTCAGAAACATAGTGACTGCCTTTTCAAAAACAGCCCTTATGATTTTCAAATCATAAGGGCTGTTTATACCTAGTTGATCATCTGAGATTTATTCTACCACTTCATAAACAAGCTCCTTTTTGAATACCCTTTTAATCCGGCAGGGCAAAACAATAGCACCATTGGAGCGGCCCAAGCAGGATTGGACAACAAGATCGCCGGAAACAAATTCAGCAAAGCCGATGCCAACGAACCTTGGGTAAACAAAACACCTCAAAACTGTTTAAAAAGTTATCTTTTTTGAATTAAAATCGTCTTAGTATCGTTCATTTTCGAGTTGATTTTAACCAAATACAATCCGTTTTCAAAATTTGAAAAATCAAGAGTAACTCTATTTGAAGATCCTATAACTCGCGATGTATATTCCCCGCCAAGCATATCAACGATACGCACGGAGTGAACATCTGCTACATTTTCTACAAATAAGAGATGGCTTACAGGGTTTGGATACGCTTTAAGGTTATGAGAATTAAATTCAGATAAACTTACAGTGCACCCATCACCAATTTCTTCAATGGTAAATTCGCTTCCAAAATTAGCTTCATCCTCACTAAAACCTCCCACTTCTTGTCCGTTATAGTAAACCTTTAAGTATCCGGAAGGACCACCAAAATTAGTTAAACCGTCACCATATTCGTCATAAATTCTAAAAGAGTAACATTCACTGGTAAGCACACATACATCCACAATATACGCTTCTTCGTACGGAAGATCGCCAATTCCTGCTGATGCAACTAATTTATTATCAGAATCTTTTAATATCCACGAATTATCTACCTGTGAAAATTGATCCGTTTTGATCTCTATTCTGATTGTGGCATCAGCCGAAACAACTACCGTTGACAGTTCATCATTTGCCGGATTTTGATCATCGGCAACGATCACTTTAACATCAATGTTATAATTTCCAAAGGAAGATAAATCAGCTTTTTCATTAAACGTATATTCCAATGTTTCTCCTGCCTTAATTTCTTGATTGACCGTTTCAGTAACAACAATACTATTGTTGAGGGTATATTGCACCTCAAAAGTATTTATGTCAATGATTCCTGTGTTTTTCAATCTTATTTGAATCTCTTCGTCTGAGGCGAACACACAGCCATTTTGATTACTAGGGAGCCAGAATGGCATTCATAGCCATATCATTTCCGAGTTCTACGGAAACACAGCTGATATCATCCATTGCAAATTGATAAGTCCCTCTCTTAACAAACGCAACTCTAACCTCTTTTCCTTTCCAAGCACTTAAATCAAAGGAGTATTCTTCAACATAGTGCAAAGCTACATTCTGCTCATATAAAATCAATTCGCCTACTTCCCAATTATTTTCTGCAACATTATAAACCATAATGTATAACCAAGTCCAATAGGAAGGCCCCGAAGCGTGATACCACATCCAGTAATTTACATTTGTTGCAGCATTTTCCCGGACTGCAAATCGTGGCGACATCAACCAATCGTATTTGTCTTCCAAATCCAGGGTTCCTCCGATAAAAGCCGCCGAATCACCTGAATGTACATATCCCTGTGGATTAGGATTATGTATAGCCCACATTTCCCAGGTATGGTATCCGCCAGGATAATCATAAGGTGTTTGATCAATGCTTGTTGACATCCCAATAGTCCAACCGTCATCAAAACCAGGGCCTTCAAATCCGGTAGAAAAAATTGTGTTTTGCGAAAAGCCAAACAAACACACAAAAAGACTTAGTGTTAAGGTAAAAGTTCGTTTCATAAAAATTTAGTTTTAGTTCATTAAATAAAGAATAAAGCAAAAGTATACCTACATAATTCGGAAGGATGAGTCTTTTGACAAAACAAGAACAAATCATTTCAATTTTCGCCCATAACAAAAACACAACAAAAAGCCATAAAACATTGGATATCTGTATGACTTGAGATGGTTCAGAATTGTAAATTTAGAGCTTGTTTAAAAGTAGAAAATGCAAGAGATTCGAATATTGATTTTCAAAATATAATCCTTGCACTGCTGCAGCTGGATTGTGCTTGTAGCGTTTTGGTCAGCCATTTGTAGTGGCATTGAACATCCTCGCGCTTTTTGTAAATTGATTTCCTTGAAACCGCGTTGATGTTTGTTTTTTTGTCAATCTACGGATTATTCAACTACTTCATACACAAGCTTCTTTTTGAATACCCTTTTAATCCAGCGGGGCAAAACAATAGCGCCCATAAAAAGGTAAGGATAATAGCTGATGAGCCTCCACAGCAACGCCATTGGAACGGCCCAAGCAGCATTGGGCAGCAAGTCGCTTAAAAAATCGCTGAAAACAAATTCAGCAATGCCGCTGCCACCCGGCGTTGGACTGATAAGCAGGATAATCCACATGGTAAGCTGACGGGCATAAATCAGCAGATGATCGGTAAAACCTAACTTATCGAAAAAATAAGCCATAAACATAAAATTCACCACCCAATAGCGTCCCGTCCACGAAAGAAAAGTAGCCAATCCTGCCCTGAACCAATAGCTAAACGACTTACCTTTAAGCATATTAGAAGTAATAATCAGCTGATTGGCCATTTTACGCATACGGGTGCGAAAGCGGCGCAAAAATGGAATAAGAAAAATAAACGACAGCAACCATTTAAAGAAATAGGGATTGACAAACAAGGTATAGGCCAACAGCAGCGTGTAGATGAATATAACGACATAGCCCATCATTAAAGCTGCTTTTACCCCTGCAAAAACGGCTGAACTGTCGGGTGGAAACACCAAATCACCAAAAATGAGATACAACAAAGGCACCATTACAATAAAAAAAACCTCATCTAGAAAGATGGCCGTAAGCACCACTGCTGTGCTTTTTCCGGTATTGATACCCTCTTTATAAAGAAAAAATATGGCCGGGCCTGTTCCACCCACCACCGAAGGCGATACCGCGGAGCTAAATTCCCAAAGCATGATTACATCAAAGGCTTGCTTCCAGCTCAACTTGCCATCGGTAAGGATAATGAGGCGGTACATATAAGCGATGTCGCGGATGGCCATCATTCCAACAGCCGCAGTCAAGCCGGCCACGGCAGCCCACGACCAAGTTAAAAAGCTAAAAGCTTCTGGATCGAAATTACGCCAAAGCATCCATACCGCCACCCCCACACCGATAAGGATAGGATAGATAACCCGCCGGGGCTTGATGATGTTGTGAATGTCTGTCAAATAAAAATATTTTCTTGCAAAGATATACAGTTCCCTGCTCTGCACCCATGTCGAAAGCTAATTCTTTGATCGTTCTTTTAGATTAAAGTACATCGGATATTTATTAAAACGGCCATATTGTCTGTTCCATTTTTATCCAATCGGCCATTTTGGCATTAAAAGTGATCAAATTTTAGTGTTTTAACCATTGGAACAGGATTTGAAAAGGGTAAAGTGAAATCAATTTAAAAAATGTCAAACTTAAAATAGGAGAAACAAACCATGAACCTTATCAGATTTAACCAACGACCAGTAAACATGCTTTCAGAATTGATGGAAGATTTCGACAAAAACTTTTTCTTCCGTTCGTTAGAAAACCGCAACCTAACCCCATCGGTTAACATTTGCGAAACCGAAGATATGTTTGGACTTGAATTGGCTGCACCGGGATTAAAAAAGGAAGATTTCAATATCAACCTCGACAACAATGTGCTGACCATTTCGGCAGAGTTGAAAAATGAAAGCGAAGAAAAAAACGAGCGGCTCATCCGTAGAGAATTCAGTTTCAGCTCGTTCAACCGCTCCTTCAGCTTACCAAAAACAATTGACCTCGACAACATCAAGGCCGATTACACGAACGGTATTCTGAAAGTCACACTGCCAAAACGCGAAGAAGCCAAAGTAGCAGTCAACAGACAAATTGCGATTGCATAAGCAGTTAAAGGCAGATTAAAAAGCCTGTCCGAAAATTCGGACAGGCTTTTTTTATTTTCATTTATCATCCTTTCATGCAGCAATCACAAGAAAAGCAACAAGCTGATGGCCATGACTGCCATTCCGGCCACGAGGCCGTATATAGAAAGATGATGTTCGCCATAGGTTTCGGCTGCCGGCAACAACTCATCCAACGATATAAACACCATGATGCCCGCCACCAAAGCAAAAAGCACCCCAAAAACAATTGGACTCATAAAGGGCATCAGCACCAAAAAGCCAACAGCCGCGCCAATCGGCTCGGCCAAACCACTGCTGAAAGACAGCCAAAAAGCTTTTTTTCTACTTCCGGTAGCATAGTAAATAGGCACCGAAACAGCAATACCTTCGGGGATGTTGTGTATGGCGATGGCCACAGCAATGGCAATTCCAAGACCGGGATCGTTGAGGGCAGCTGTAAAAGTAGCCAAGCCTTCGGGGAAGTTGTGGATACCGATAGCCAATGCCGTAAACAGACCTAAACGCTTGAGCTTGTTTTCTTTATCCGTTTGAGTCATTTCCTCCACGCGCTTTATTTCGTGCGGATTTTCAACATTCGGGATCAGTTTATCAATGATACCAATCAATAGGATTCCGCCAAAAAAAGCAGTTACTGTTACCCAGTTTCCGGCCACAACACCCAGATCTTCCACCAACACCGTTTTGGCTTTCACAAAAATTTCAACAAACGAAACATAAATCATCACACCTGCCGAAAAGCCCAGCGAAACCGACAAAAATTTGGTATTGGTTCGTTTGGCCATCAAAGCGATTAAACTTCCAAAACCCGTTGAAAGACCTGCAAAAAGCGTCAAGCCGAAAGCAAAAAGGATGTTTTCTGGTGAAAATTCCATGATAGAATTAATCTTTTATGGCGTTTTTATTCTTTTCGCGGCTGTAGGCTGCACGCGTATTCATCTTCAAAATTTCCCGGTCAATCACCAAATGGGCAATCGCTCCGGCCCGTTCGTGGTCGTTGGACAAACCAAGCGCCGCGTTGAATTTGCTTTCATGCACATCATGCCGGTACATGAGTGCGCACAAACGTTCAAAATCATGCTCCAACAAATCGAAAATAAACAGTTTCAATTGCTGGTGCAAGGTCTCACGGTCAAGATGGAGGTTTTTGGCAATATCTGCCGGCTCGAGGGGTTGAAGCGGATAATCCATACTCAGATTTTGCAGCAAAGATAAACAGAAGAAAAAAGTAGGGGTGTTTTTATTGCGGTTATTCTTGTAGGTTTGAGGACAAAACAACGCATCTGATTATGGTTTTCGTCCGGTGAACGCTTGCATTGTTTTGTAAACACCAAGACCTTTGCCCACCAGCAGATCAAACCAACGTATAGGCAAAATGCCTTTTACAAACGGAAGGGTGTAAACCATCAATGGCATCCTGACAAAGATTTTGTTTTTTTGAATCCCACGGATGATCTTCCTCGTAGCCTTTTCAGGAGACAGTTTAGGGATGATAGGGTTGGTTTTTACGCCATCGAACATTCCTGTATTAATAAAACTTGGTGTCACCGTGGTGACATGAATTCCGGTTTTAAGCGCCTGCATTTCTAACCTCAAACTCTCCGACCAGCCATAAACTGCCCATTTGCTGGCCGCATAAACAGCCATTTTTTGATTGGCCAACATGCCGGCTGCCGACGAAATTGAAACAATATGGCCATTTCCACGCGCAATCATTGCAGGCAATAAAGCCCTTGCGGGCAACATACAACCCAAGACATTGACGTTGATGGTGCGTTCAATCTCGCCTTTGTCATGCGTGTGAAAATATTTTCCTGACACAATTCCGGCATTCAAAATCAAAATATCAGGAATCAAATTGTTTTGAATCAATGTTTTGGATGCCTCTTCAACCGCCTCAGCATCCGAAACATCAACCTGGTAACCAAGGGCCGTTTTCCCTTCGGCGCTGATCTCGGCTATCACCTTTTTCCTGAGTAGGGCATTGAGGTCCCAAATAATAAAATGACTTGCACCCAGTTCCAATGCCCTTTTCCCCATCAGCAGCCCAATACCCGAGGCACCACCGGTGATCAATACTTTCTTGTTTTCAAAATTGCTCATAGCGATGTTTGTTTTATTTTTGTGGCTGAAAATGAATGCGAATGTAAAAAAAC
>JAEWWJ010000083.1 GCA_023396415.1 Bacteroidota bacterium | reverse complement strand
CAATACTATTTCGTGGCAGCGAAACCAAAGAAGTTGGCATGAAAATGAACATGCGTCTTTGACAATCAAACAAAAGGTTTTACTTTTGGCACATCAACAATAAAATAAACTAAACGATGAGTGTTCTTGTAAATAAAGACTCGAAAGTTATTGTCCAAGGTTTTACCGGTACCGAGGGTACATTTCATGCTGGCCAAATGATTGAATACGGAACCCAAGTAGTGGGTGGCGTTACTCCGGGAAAAGGAGGAAGCCTGCATTTGGACAAACCGGTTTTCAACACCGTTAGCGACGCTGTAAAGGCGACAGGTGCCGATGTGAGTGTGATTTTTGTTCCACCTCCGTTTGCTGCCGATGCCATTATGGAAGCAGCCGAGGCCGGCATTAAAGTGATCGTTTGCATCACCGAAGGTATCCCCACATCTGACATGGTAAAAGTAAAAGAATACCTTAAAGGTGGAAATGCGAGGCTGGTTGGCCCAAACTGTCCGGGTGTTATCACCCCCGGTGAGGCAAAAGTGGGCATTATGCCCGGCTTTATTCACCAAAAAGGACGAGTAGGTATCGTTTCCCGTTCAGGAACGCTTACTTATGAGGCTGTAGATCAGCTGACTAAAGCAGGATTAGGTCAAACAACAGCCATTGGCATTGGAGGCGACCCTATCATCGGAACCACCACCATGGAAGCTGTAGCTTTACTGATGCAAGACCCTGAAACAGAAGGTATTGTGATGATTGGTGAAATTGGTGGAAGCATGGAAGCTGATGCTGCTTACTGGGTAAAAGAACATGGCACCAAACCTGTTGTTGGTTTTATTGCCGGAGCAACCGCGCCTAAAGGCCGTACTATGGGTCATGCAGGTGCTATCATTGGTGGAAAAGCCGATACTGCCGAGGCCAAAAAAGAAATTATGACTGAATGTGGCATCCATGTAGTAGATTCACCTGCCGATATTGGCACAAAAATGTTGGAATTACTCTCTTAACTCCAAAGAAATTAAAGTTGAAAAGCTCTCATTAGGGAGCTTTTCTCGTTTTAATTGGTGTAGGACATTTTAAATAATTATTGAAAAAGAAGAAGTTAGAGCAGCTGTGTAAAAAAGTTGCCTTTTATTTTCAAAAAAATGATAATTATTCTTGTTTCGAATTAAAGATGTAGTATATTTGCACACCCAAAACGAGGGAGTTTAGCTCAGTTGGTTCAGAGCATCTGCCTTACAAGCAGAGGGTCGGGGGTTCAAATCCCTCAACTCCCACATCAATTCAAAGGTTGCCAAAAGGCAGCCTTTTTTTATTGTCATTTTTTAATGTTTGAGGAACAGATTGAAAAATTAGACCTGATGTTTGGAAAAAGACTTGAAGTTCTTCTATTAGAATTTCAATCAAATCATCTCCTCATATCCTTTTCTATCGGGCTTTTAATTTGCTTTTAATGTGCTATGTTTGCCGGTTCAAATATTCACTTTTATTTATATCTAACTATTTGAAATCATGCCATTTATAACAAAAGAAAAATTCCTTTCCAAAGAATGGTTTACCGCTTACGGCTATCTTTTGGTCGGCAGTGTAATTTTTGCTGTTTCTGACATTTTGTTTGTGGTTCCATATAAATTGGCACCGGGGGGCGTGTATGGGATTGCTACGGTGTTAAACACATTGTTTGGTTGGAAAATCAGTTTTAGCACTTTATTTATGGAAGTGCCTTTGGTTGTGATTGGTACAATCATACTGGGACCACGCTTTGGAGTTAAAACCATTGTAAGCATAGCCACCATCTTATTGACGGTGTGGTTTATGGAAACTTATGTTTCGCCCGACTACGCCAAAGTGATCTTTGACCCCATGCTGAACACCATTGTTGCCGGCGTTTTTTATGGAATTTCAATTGGATTAATTTTTAAATCGCGCGCCACATCCGGGGGCTCCGACATCATTGCCATGATTTTAGCGAAATACACCAAACTCTCGTTAGGCAAACTTGTCATGATTGTAGATGGCGCCATTGTTTTGTTTACTCTGGCACAACCCACCGGCACAGGGGCTATAGGTTGGGAATTTGCTATTTATTCACTAATTATCATCTTCATCGAAGGTAAAATTATTGATGCTGTCGTTAGCGGCGCTAGCTATCATAAGACGGTTTTGATTATCACTGATCAGGTCGAATCCATTGCTTCAAAAATCAATAATGACCTCAAACGAGGAGCGACGATTTTTAATGGAGTTGGAGCATACACCGGCGATGAGAAAAAAATGATTTACGCGGTGATGAGTCGCAGAGAGCTGGAAATTTTAAAGTTACATATAAAAGAAGTTGATCCGAGGGCTTTTGTGAACGTAACCGAAGCCAACGAAGTAATTGGCCACGGATTTAAGTCGTTAAAGGAAGCTTTGGAATAAAGCTGTTTTGTCGAGCAAACTGATTTTAAGACGCTGTGATTTGAGCTCTAAGGAGTATAAAATCTGACTTTAAATAGATCGAATTGGGTTTGTTATGTTCAAAACATATATGTCTCCAAACATACAAAAAGGTTGAAAAACAGCTTGTGTTGAATCTAATGTTCGAAAAACGTATATTTTTGGTGCAATAAATAATTGATTTCAACATGAATCATATCCTTCATTTTGAAACCATTCTGTATGTTGCCGATCAGGAACTGAGCTGTAAGTTTTACCAAAATCTCCTGCGATGCAAACCAACACTGCATGTAAAAGGGATGACAGAGTTTCAGTTGTTCGGCAATTGTACGCTTGGGTTGATGCCAAATGCAGGCATTGCAAAAATACTAACCGAGAAGGTGCCTCACCCTGACAAAGGAATAAACATTCCGCGCTGTGAGCTTTATTTGCGCGTCAACGATGTTCAGTTTGAATATGACCACGCCGTAAAAAGTGGAGCCAGATTGATCAGCGCGATAGCCGACAGGAATTGGGGCGATAAGGTGTGCTATTTTGCTGATCTTGATGGCCATATCATTGCGTTTGCTGAAAAATTAAATTGACCTAACCTTGCTCAAATAGTAGGTTAGGGAGCTTGAAAAGGTTAATCAAGTAAGATTCCGAATTGCAAACACGCGAAATAATTATGACGAACTCATTCTTTAGCAGCTTGTTGATGCTGAAGATAGAAGCACAGGCATTAAAGTTAGGTAAAGATTATTGTTCGAGCAGCAATTTCTGTACAAACAATTTCTCTCTATAAACAACCCGCAAAAAGTATAGACCTTCATTTAGCTTTGTGCCATTTTCAGAAGTTCCATCCCAGTAAAAGACATTGTTTCCTTTCGGCAAATCTTCATTCACAATCTCAGAAACGCGCTTTCCGCTCTGATCGTAAACTGAAATGTTAACAAATTGCTGATTCGGCACATTGAAACTTATATTAATCTTTTCGCTAAATGGGTTTGGGAAAGTTTTAAATTGAAGGGTTTGTTCTAGGCTGGCATCTATTCCAACATTCAATGGGTTGTAATTCAATACCATGTTTTTAAAATAGGTTTCATCAGGAACATTCAACGAAACAGCATCTGTACCTTTTGAAAAAGTGACCATGGTTGAAGGGCCGGCATCACCTCCGTTGTTGGAGTTGCGGCTGGTGTATTCAACCCAAATTTGATAGTTTCCATCAGGAACAATATTTCCACTTAAATCACGACAATCCCAGCTGATGGTTTGGGTGGTGTGATTGGGCAATGTGGCACCCGTAATGGCACTTACACTGTTGTTTCCTGATGAGGCATTCCATTTGATTAGATGTTGTTTACGGTTGGAAGCCATCACTTTACGCGAAATTACAAAATTACCTTGTGCGTCTTTTACCCAGATTGCCAATACATTTTTTGGTGAATAGCCGGCACCATTGCTAACGGTCAGCACTGTAAAAGAAACAATACCATCGGTTGAGGCAGTGTCAGCTTTAATGGTTTGCATACTTGCCAAGAAAAACAAACAAAATGAAACAAAAAGCAAAGTGGTTTTGAAGTTGAAGATTTTCATTTTTTTTTAATTTATGAACAAGGACAAAAGTACTCAAATATAGCTGCTAATATACAAGGAGTTATAATTTTTTCAATGTAAAATAGCGTAACTAAATCAAAACAACTTTACACTTTTTTACCCAAATAAAAGTTGATTCCACAAAAACAAACACCCAAGAATATGCAAAAATCATAGGAATAAAAAAAGCCTCATAGTATGAGGCTTTTTTAGTGATTTGTCCGGGATTCGAACCCGGGACCCTTTGCTTAAAAGGCAAATGCTCTACCGGCTGAGCTAACAAATCATCCGTTTTAGAGGTGCAAAAGTAGGTAAAAAATAAACATTACCAAGGATTATTTGACCTTTTTTTAATTATTGTAGCTCACCTTTGCCTTGTCTAACGATAACTATCTCATTGTTAGTGCAGTCAACTATAGTACTCGGTTGATTACCACCACTTCCTCCGTCAATGACAATGTCAACTTTATCTTTAAACTTCTCGTAAATAATTTCCGGATCGGTGGTGTATTCAATAAACTTATCGTCATCATGTATGCTGGTGGTCATAATCGGATGCAGCAACTCCTGAACCAGGAGCTGAATGATAGGTTCGTTGGGAATTCGAATTCCTACGGTCTTTTTTTTGCTTTGAAAGAGTTTTGGGATGTTTCCATTGGCCTCGAGGATAAAAGTAAATGGTCCGGGGAGGTTTCTACGCATTAATTTATACACATCGGTTGATATGGGTCGGGTGAACTCTGCCAACATACTCAGATTGTCAAAAATAAATGAGAAGTTGGCTTTTTCTTTTTTGATTCCTTTGATTTGGGCAATCCTTTCAACAGCTTTGGTGTGTTGAATGCTACATCCTAAAGCATACACCGTATCGGTAGGAAAAATAACCAAACCACCGGCATTGAGACAATCAATCACGGTTTTTATGGCTCGAGGTGATGGATTTTCTGGGTAAATTTTTAAAAACATAACAGCAGTTTAAGGAGGTAAATATACAATTAACTTGAGCAGAAAACTACAATTGGTTTGTTTGCGAGGCATTTTTACCTTTGTTCGTGCTTCTAAAATTGTGTTGTACGATAAGCCTTTCAATGCGATAAGACTGTCATCGAAATTTACATGATAAAGCGTTAGATGTCTTTGTTTTTTACCAAGGCATAAAAGTCGTTCTCCAATGGCAAATAGCCATAGTCATAAACAAAAAAGTAGGTACGGTCGTCGCGGGTGGTGTAGGTGCTGGTGAAATATTTGAATTGAAAACCTTCCTTTTCTAAGGCGCTTTTTTTGACTTTAGTTTTTCCGTCGGGATTGAGTTTGGAAAGAATGGCCCTGTTCTTTTTTAAGGTATTGTTGATGCTGCGAATAAAAGGCGAGGCGTCAGCATGGGCTTTCTGGTAATGGGCCGAGCGGCACTGGTCGTTACAAAACTTTTTGTCGGCTCTCCCTATCAAAGATTCACCACACTCTAAACATTTCTTGTCCATGACGTTTGTGCTTATTGTTTCATTCTTCTGCAAAGATAAAAAACAAGACATAACTTCGTTCATCACCCTCAAATTGAGTTGAAATATCATTTAGACGATAAAAATGAAGCACAGCAAAGTATAACGATTCATTAGAGCTGTTTATGCAGCTTTCGTTCAAATTTACATCTTTTCGGGCATATCCATTCCAATTAGCGTTCCGGCGGTTTTCAACACTTGTGCGGTGAGGCTGCTGATGCCGATACGAAAGCTTCTTAGCTGGCTGTCGTCTTCTTTAAAGATAGGAGAGGCCTGATAAAACTGGTTGAACTCTTTTGCCAAGTCAAACATAAAGTTGGCCACAAGAGCCGGACTGCGATTTTCGCCGGCTTGCTCAACAATATTTGGGAAGGAATGTAACAGTTTCAGTAGCGACTTTTCTTTTGGCTGGGTCTCCTTGAGTGTCGTTTTTGCTTTTGTGCCGATGTCTGCCAATTGGGCTTTACGAACAATTGAACGTATGCGCGCATGGGTGTATTGAATGAAAGGCCCTGTATTGCCATTAAAATCAATGGATTCTGTTGGGTTAAACATCATGGTTTTCTTAGGATCCACTTTTAGCATGAAATATTTTAAGGCTCCAAGACCAATCAGGCGGTACAAAGCATCTGCTTCAACCTCTGATAGTTCGTCCGATTTACCTAAGGTTTCGGTGGTTTGTTTGGCTGTGGCAATCATCTCATCCATCAGGTCGTCAGCATCTACTACAGTGCCTTCGCGCGATTTCATTTTACCTTCGGGCAGCTCTACCATTCCATAGGACAAATGTTCAATGCCGGAGGCCCATTCGCGACCCAATTTCATCAACACTAATTTTAAAACATCAAAATGATAATTCTGCTCATTTCCAACTACATAAATCATCTTCTGTGGGTGAAGGCTGTTGGCTCGTTGCTCGGCCGTACCCAAATCTTGCGTCATATACACCGAGGTGCCATCGGAGCGTAGGAGTAGTTTTTCGTCCAATCCATCTGCTGTGAGGTCGCACCAAATGCTTTGATCGGGTTTTTGAACAAAGATATTTCTCGTAAGTCCTTCAAAAACAATGCTTTTTCCTAAGAGATAAGTTTCTGATTCGTAGTAAATGATGTCGAAATCAACACCTAACTTTTTGTATGTTGCATCAAATCCTGAATATACCCATCCGTTCATGGTATTCCACAGTTGTTTGGTTTCCGTGTCGTTGGCTTCCCATTTTCGCAACATCTGCTGTGCTTCAACCATTAAAGGCGCATTTTTGGCTGCATTTTCAGGTGTTTCTCCGGCCAAAACTAGCGTTGAAATCTCTTTCTTTAGCTCCTGATCAAAGCGAACGTACATAGAGCCTACGAGCTTATCACCTTTTAAATCAGCTTCTTCTGGAGTTAGTTGACCCCATTTTTGCCAAGCAATCATTGACTTGCAAATATGAATGCCCCGGTCGTTCACCAAATTTACTTTTGTCACCTTGTAACCGTTGGCCTTCAAAATCTCGGCCACGCTCCATCCCAAAAGATTATTTCTGATGTGACCGAGATGAAGCGGTTTATTGGTGTTGGGCGAGGAGTATTCAATGACGATGTGTTCATTTTTGGAAGTAGTAGCTTTACCAAATGAGAGATTTTCAATATTTTGGTTGTAAAAATCAATCCAATAACTGTCGTCCATCAAAAGATTTAGAAAGCCTTTCACCACATTAAAACGCTTGATAAGGGCGTTTTCGAGCAGCATTTGTTGACCAATTTCGTTGGCAAGCGTTTCTGGGGATTTGTGCAGTTGTTTGGTAAAAGGAAAAACAACCAAGGTCATGTCACCTTCAAATTCGATTCTTGTTTTTTGAAAACTGACGAATTTTGCTTCGGGCTGTTGTTGATAAAGATGGGTGTAAGCGCTTATAAAAGCCTCATTTAGAATAGATTCAAGCATTGTGGTGGATAAAGATTGTCAAATTAACCTGCAAAAGTAGTAAAAGTAAGGATGGAAGCTTTTTACTTTTTTGTTTTCTACTCTAAATCCGGCTATTTTTTAAAAAAAAATGAAAGAAAATGAGGTTTCTTAGTTTTTTTTTGCGGTGGAAATTTTCATAAATAAATTAATGTTATTATTATAACAATATAAATATTTATAAATGAGCAAGTTAAAAAATTTTCTTATTTAGAAGGGGGTGTTCGTTCGATTTTGGACATGCAAAAAATTACATTTGTGCATCAAAATAATTTCTCAACCCAAAAAAGTATTTTATGAAGAAAAATGTAATCATTATTGGTGCTGCTGGAAGGGATTTCCACAACTTCAATACTTATTTTAGAGGAAACGATTTGTACAATGTAGTAGCTTTTACGGCTGCCCAAATTCCCGATATTGATGGGCGAAAATATCCGTCGGCTTTGGCCGGTGATCTTTATCCCGAAGGTATCCCAATTTATGTTGAGGCTGAGCTTCCTAAGCTAATTAGAGATTTGAAAGTTGACGATTGTGTATTTTCTTACAGCGACGTTTCTTACAATAGAGTGATGGGCGTTAGCGCAATTGTGAATGCCGCAGGTGCCAATTTCATATTGTTGGGGCCAAAAGATACCATGGTTAAAAGCACCAAACCTGTTATTTCAGTTGGAGCCGTTCGCACGGGATGCGGCAAAAGTCAAACTTCACGTAAAGTCATCGAATACTTAATGGCCATGGGTTTGAAGGTAGTTGCCATTCGCCATCCCATGCCTTACGGCGACCTTGTAGCTCAAAAGGTTCAGCGCTTTGCCAAAATCGAAGACCTTGAAAAGCATAAATGCACGGTTGAAGAGATGGAAGAGTACGAACCCCATGTGGTGCGTGGGGATGTGATTTATGCCGGTGTTGACTATGAAGCCATTTTGCGTGCTGCCGAAAAAGACCCGGATGGTTGCGACGTGATTTTGTGGGATGGCGGAAACAACGACTTTCCTTTTTATACCCCCGATTTGAGCATCACCGTTGTTGACCCACACCGCTCAGGTCATGAGCTGTTATACTATCCCGGTGAGGTAACTTTGCGTATGGCCAATGTTGTTGTTATCAACAAAATAGACACTTCCAGTCCGGACGACATCCAAGCGGTAAGGGAAAATATCGCCAAAGTAAATCCAGAAGCAATTGTCATTGACGCCGCTTCACCCATCAAGGTGGATGATATTTCGCTGATCAGAGGCAAAAGAGTTTTAGTGGTTGAAGACGGTCCAACACTTACACACGGCGAAATGGATCTTGGTGCAGGTATGGTTGCTGCTCGTCGTTATGGTGCTGCAGACTTTGTTGACCCACGTCCATACACAGTTGGCAAAATCACTGAAACATTCGAAAAATATCCTGAAATCGGTATCTTGTTGCCGGCTATGGGT
>JAEWWJ010000028.1 GCA_023396415.1 Bacteroidota bacterium | reverse complement strand
TCGACAATTTGCGGAAAACTTACCTCTTGTGTTTCCATAGTTGCAGATTTTGATTTCACCTTCAAAGGTCGCAACTATATTCATGCACAGTGGGTATGATTTTGATCTTATGGATATTTCATGTGATATTTTTTTACATTTCCTCCGCTCATCGGAGCAATGACAAACAGACAACCTCAAACCTTAATCGGTTGCACCTTTATTGGATATAAACTTCCAATACAACCGCCTTTTCGTTGGTGTTCAATACCACTGAGGCTATGAGGTTGGGCAACAAAAGCACTTCTCCGGCCACAAGCTCGTACTGCTGGTCTTCCCATTGCAGCTGCATCCTGCCTTCAACACAAAACAACAACACAAACGAATCTATTTCTGAATAGTCTTTTTCAATCATTTGGTTGAACCTGATGATGTTGGTAGTAAAAAAAGGCGACTCAATGATGGGTTCGGTGCCGTTTTCAGGAAGATGATAGGGTGTTTTACAGTTTTGATGGTAGGTATAATCAATGGCCTCTAAGGCTTCATCGGTATGCAGTTCGCGGGTGTTACCTTGCGGATCTTTGCGGTCCCAGTCATAGATGCGGTAGGTGGTATCGCTGGTTTGTTGAATTTCGGCGATAAGGGTTCCCGGTCCAAGGGCGTGTACACGTCCGGCGGGAATAAACAACACATCGCCTTTGGCCACCTTTTCGTAGTTCATAATGGCTTTCAGCTTGTTGTTTTCGAGGTAACTGAGATAAACAATTTCGTCCACTTCTTGGTTAAAACCGCAAATCAACTCAGCATCTTCATCGGCCTGCATCACGTACCACATCTCGGTTTTGCCATATCCCAAACCTCTTTTTTCGGCCAATACGTCATCCGGATGTACTTGAATGGAAAGCCAGTCGTTGGAGTCAATCACCTTCACAAGGATAGGAAATTGGTCGCCAAAACGCTCGTAAACCTTATCACCCACCAGGTCGCCCATAAACACTTCAACCAACTCGTTGAGGTTGTTGCTGGCAAGGTAACCGTTGCTGACCACAGTGGGGTCTCCTTCAACTCCCGATACCAGCCAAGCTTCGCCGCAGTTGGCAAGCAAGCCGAAATCCATGTTTAAAACTTGACGAATTTTTTGCCCTCCCCAAATCTTCTCTTTAAAGAGGGGTTTGAGCTTAAAAGGATAAAGTGTCTGCATGTTTCAATGTTTGAGCTGCAAAAATACGAAAGTTCCGCCTTAGCTACTTTCTTAAAAGCAGAAGGAACGTCGTTGCTGGCGTTCCTTCTGAGTGCTTTAGTAACTTATGACAGTTAGAATCTGAACTGATGCTTACATGGCCTCTTGTCGAAGTGGCTGTGGTTCAGCTTTATGTATGGTTAACTCGTCAATCAAACGGGTAGCACCGGCATATTTATCAATGATGAAGAGCACATAGCGGATGTCCACATTGATGGTGCGTTGCAAAGCGGGTTCAAAGGCAATATCGCCGCTCATGGCTTCCCAATTGCCGTCGAAAGCAATCCCTATCAACTCGCCTTTTCCATTGATGATGGGGCTTCCGGAGTTACCACCGGTGATGTCGTTGGTGCTGAGGAAGCAAACGACCAATTTTCCATCTACACCATAAGGGCCGAAATCTTTTTTCTCAATCAACGATTTCAGGTACTCCGGCACAATGAACTCATCATTGCTGGGGTCTTCTTTTTCGAGGATACCCTTTTCGGTGGTGATATAATCGTAATGAATGGCATCGGCGGGGATATAATCCTGCACGCTGCCATAGGTCATGCGCATGGTAGAGTTGGCATCGGGATAGAACACCTTGTCGGGCTGCATTTTACGCAAACCGTCAACGAACAAACGTTTGGCAGTGCTTAATGAGGCTTGAGCTGCCCTGAAGCCTCCGGCTACTTCCATGGTTTTGGCCATGAAACCATTGGCCAGCTGCATGGCGGGGTCTTTTTGCAATTGCTTTGCGTTGGGCTTGGCAAGGAAAGCCTCCACTTTGTCTTGCGAAGTAAAGATTGACTTTTCAAAAACCATGGCAGCAAAATCGGCATAGCTGCCTTTGCTTTTTGCCAGCATCTCTTTCACTTCTTCCACTTGTGCATCACCAGGAATTTTTTTGGAGTATTTTTCTATCATCACCTGCAAAACATGTTGGTCGGCAGGAGCGTAATAGTTTTTAAAATGCTCTGCAGCAGCTTCTTTCAGTTCGGCGATAAGGGCATCCAGCTCGACTTGCCTGTCGGCGATCATCTTTTTAGCCAAATCTTTGTCTTTGGGTAGCTCTTTTTTGTCAATGGGTTTGAGCAATTCGGTGAGACTGGAAAAGTCGAGGGCAAAACCAATGATTTCGGCACCGCCCAAACCGGCGAGGTTGTTGTAAAGCATAGGTTCGATGGTGGTTGACATTTGTTCGTAACCACTTTTCATAGTCGAAAGCACATCGCCATAGCGCTTTTCGCGCTCTTGATCTGCTGCTGTCCATTGGCTGAAATCGTTTTCAAGAAACTCTTTTTGGCCTTTAACATCTAATCTTTTGAGACCACGTGTTTGTCCGATGAGGTATTTCCAAGTGTTGGCAACGCCTGCATATTTGCTGGCATATTGAATTTTAACTTGCTGATCGGCATCCATATACTCTTTCCAAGCTGCCAATTTATCACCAAAAAGCTCGATAATGGCGGGGAATTGCTTCTCGATGTTGAAGTCAACGCCAAACGAAGTCAAGTAGCGATCGGTGCTTCCGGGGAAACCCCAAATCATGGTGAAGTCGTCTTTTTTAACGCCATCAAGACTTACAGGAAGGTGATGCTTGGGTTTGAGTGGTATGTTTTCGGTGCTGTATTCAGCCGGACGACCATCAGGTCCGGTATATACCCTGAAGATGCTGAAATCGCCGGTGTGACGGGGCCACATCCAGTTGTCGGTATCGCCACCAAATTTTCCTACTGCTGAGGGGGGTGCTCCTACCAAACGAACGTCGGTAAACACTTCATACACGAAAAGGTAGTACTCGTTGCCTTCAAAAAAACTCTTCACCACAACGTTGTACTTGCCATCTTCGCTCCATGCTGTGCGCAGCTCAGCAGTTTTTTTGCGGATGGCTGTCGAACGATCTTGGCTACTCATGCTGTCATTCACCATCGCCATTACGCTGTCGGTAACATCAGCCATTTTGATGAGAAAGGACACCGAAAGATCGGGATTGGGCAACTCTTCGGCCAGGCTGGCAGCCCAAAAACCATCGGTGAGATAGTCGTGTTCGATGGTGCTGTGCTTTTGTATGTTGTCGTAACCACAATGGTGATTGGTAAACAACAACCCTTGATCGGAAACAATTTCGCCGGTGCAGAAGTAGCCGCTCGGTGTTGGCCCGTTGGAAAGACCCACGATGGCGTCTTTCAAACTCGCGTTGTTTACGCTGTAAATTTCCTCGGCAGTGAGCTGAAGTCCAGCTTTTTGCATATCAACGTAGTTGAGGCGCTCCACGAACATGGGCAGCCACATTCCTTCATCGGCATAGGTTTTCCCTATGGAAGCGAAAAGGAAAAAAAGTACAATCCAATAGATTCTTTTCATGTGAAGAATGGTTTATTGTTAATTTGTCAAAGTTTATAATCCAAGAATGTCGGGGCCCATATTGAAATAAATGTCAACAGGGATTCCTTTTTCGCTGATGCGGTCGAGGTCGGCTTGCAACTGCGGTTTGACGATGCCATCTGTTTCAATCCATGTTTTAACGGCATCGTAATTGCCATCGCCTTGGGCGGTAAGAATTTTGCCCGAGAGCTTGCGGCTGGCTTCCATCATCTTTTCGAGGTTGATGGCATAAGTTCCATCATCGCTGCGGGTAAAAGCACCTTCTTGTAGGAAGTAGCTAAAGGTGAGCATATTGGCTTTGCCGTGTGCGCTGGCAGCTCCAAACCTTACCGAACGGAAGATGCCGGCCATAAAAGTAACGTAGTTGTCCATGATGTCCGTGTCGTTAAACTCGCCCATCTCATGCAATTTGGTAACAAGGAAAAGGCCCAGGATGTCGGCTTTGGCTTCTTCAATGGCTGAATATTGTTCGCGCAGGGCGTTTCTTACTGTTCCACTGCCGTTGATGGTGTTTTTGATGCCAAGGCCATGGGCCACTTCGTGGAACATAACATTGCTAAAGAAGGCATCAAAGGTGATGTGTTTGCGTTGCTCGGGAGCGATCAGCACATCTGAAACGGGAACCAAAATTTTGTCGAACTTGGCTTTCATGCTGTTTTTCAACTGCAACTTGCGGGTTCCTTTTTGAAGCTGAACACGTTCGTCGTTGGGCAGGTTGATGGCAATGGTTTTTCCGGCCATATTGCAATCGCCGCCATAAAACACCACGTCGTAAGCGTTGAGGTCGGCATCGGCACCGGGAACTTCTTTTTTATAGGCTTCTTCTACTGGGAGTTGCGTTTGCAGCTCAGGAAGGAACTGTGCATAGTGGGTCACCCGATCGCTCCAAACCTTGTCTTTAATGAGGATGAAAGCTTCGTGGGCGGCTTTATATCCGTGAAGGGCATCGGTGTAATTTTCGATGGGCCCGATCACCAGGTCAACATTGTTGTTGCGGATGTCCATCCAAGCCAAGTCGCTTTCTAGATAGTCGTCAGTACGCAATGCCTTAGCTCTGAGCTTAAGGTAGTTGGCAAATTCGACATCGGCGGCCAGCTGCGATGCTTTTTCGAGCAATAAAGCTGCTTCTTCAATTTGGGCGGCGTAGGCTTGGTGGTACCATACGGCTTTGAGTTTGCCGGCGTCATCGCGCACGATCAGGGTGTATTGACTGGTTTTATTGGGATCGTCGAAGGCTTCCCATTCTGCTTCGGTGATGTCGGCAGGATAAAAACCGGCGCCTTTAAACTTCTCGCCATAGCCTTCCATGAACAGCTTTTCGTTGTCCAACTGATCCCAAGGACCGTAGTTGATCATAGCAAATTTTTTCACTTTCTCGTTGTCAATCTTGGCCAAAAACGCTTCTTTATTGCCAAAATGTTGCGTCCAAAAGATATCATCCATGATTTTGCCTGCCTGAAAAAGCAGGAGCAGCATTTCTTTTTCGTTGGCGCTCAAATGACTGATGTCAGAGGTGAGGGTTACCTCGGCATATTTGTTTAGAAGTTGGTCCATCGTGTCAACGGGGGTTTCCTGCTTTGGTGCAGAGGTGGTACATGAGGCAAGAAAAACGAGCATCAAGCCGCCTGTAACAAATAACATGGTTTTTTTCAACATTGCGATAGCATTTAAGTTAAGCTTGCAAAGGTAAGATTTTTAACTGTTTTGCGCCAACTGTTGTGAAAGCTTTAACAGAAAATGTTGTTGGGAAACCACTTACACCAAAAGTATCAGGTATTGCAAAACTTGACATACAATTCTATGCATTGGACAATAAGCTCAAACATCTTCACTCTCGATGTCAAGTTGATAGGATTGCATCCGCTAAAGAAAATCTTATACAAATAATGACAAATCGCATAACAGTCAAATTGATTCAGGCGGTTAGTTTTGCATTTCGAATTGTTTAACCTTAAAATTGAATCCTATGAACTTTAAAAAATCTTTATTTCTTACAATTATTTTTGCGGTTGCGCTGGTTTCTGTGCAATGCGAAAAAATGGAGAAGGTTGCTGCTGCTGGTACTTATCCATCAGCTTCAATAGACCAAAAAATGCAACCACTGCTGGCTATGGCAATGGATTCGGATATTTCCGAAGAAGGCTTAGAACAAGTGATGGTGTGCGCTTATAATTGCCTGAATAGCCTACCAACTGAAGAGGTTTCTGCTGAAGAGGCCGAAGCACTAAATTTCATGCGTGAGGAAGAATTGTTGGCTCAAGATGTTTATGAAGCTATGTATGCACTCTACCCTCTTCCTATATTCAATAATATTTCAAACAGCGAAAGTATTCATGCCTATGCCATGAAGGTGCTGCTCGACAAATACAATCTGCCTGATCCTGCTGCGGACCATCAACCCGGTGTGTTTAGCAATGCCCGGCTGCAAGAAATGTACAATAATTTGGTGGCTCTTGGAACCCAAAATATCAACAACGCATTGATTGTTGGTGCTACGATTGAAGATGTTGATATTGCAGATCTTGAAGCACATTTGGATAACTCCATTGATAACGTTGATATTGCTTATGCTTTTGAAATGTTAAGCAAAGGATCGCGCAATCACTTGAGGGCCTTTAATGGTCATTTGGTGTTTCGCGGCATCGTTTACACGCCTCAACACATTTCTCAAGAGCGCTTTGATGCGATCACCGGCTCAGCTTGGGAGATAGGACAAGGATTTTGCCAATGCCAATGCAGCAATACTATCAATAACGAGCCTAAGAGAAAGGAATAAAAACATGTGACCCCGCTGGGATCAGGAGAGAGGGGTGGCATGTTTATAGCCCCAGCAAACAGATGACACCTCGACCCCAGCGGGTTCGTATGTTTATAGAAGATGTTGATATTGGAAAATCCCCGACCCCAGCGGGTTCGTATGTTTATAGAAGATGTTGACAATAGATCGTCCTCGACCCCAGCGGGGTCGCATGTTCTTGATAATTTGATGAAAGATTTCAATCAGAATATCATTCTATCCACTCAAACAAATAATCCTCCTTAAACGCTACACCAAACGCACTTAAAAAACCCAAATACTCTATCTTAAAGGTCGTTTTCTTGTGATGCTCTTTTTGGTTATTCACATATTTTATGACCCTATCAACTTCCGAATGGTTGTATGAAAACGCTCCAAAACCTTCTTGCCACTCGAATTTGAATTTCGACAACTTCTTTTCATTCACAAAAACATGGCTGGATTTCTTAATTTCTCTAACCAAACCCGACAAATTTTCATTTGGTTTCATCCCTATGAAAATATGGATATGATTTGGTATCCCATTTATTGCCAACATTTTATGCCCTTTATTTTGCACGATACCCGTGATGTACTTGTACAACTATTCCTCCCAAGAGGATTCAATGAGACTTTGTCTTCCTTATACCTTATACGGCGAAGATAAACTGTATGTAAATTTGGGTGTAAGTATTGGCCATCACTTATTTCTTAAAAGCTATATAAAACCATTAAAACGTAGCTATTTCATGCCTTTGCGAATACAATCAGCATCAAACGCTTTTGCTTGATACGAGTGTTTGTTTACAGAAATCGAAACCCCATTTAAAAGGTCTTCAACAAATTAGCGATCAAAAAACCGAGGTAGTTGCCAACGGTATATCCGATGATGCCCATGGTGATTCCGGGGATGATGATGTCCTTGTTTTTCAAGGCACCAGCCACCACCGGCACGAAAGGCGGGCTGCAGATCATCGCGGTGGAGGTGATGATCACCGTGTCGGAATCAATTTTGAAGATGCGGGCAAAGACCACCTGCAAAGCCAACGAACCAAAAACCGCCATGGTGATATAGGCAAACAATCCCGGCGTGATGCCTGCAAAGCTACGGACATCGGCCATTGAAGCCACAACCAAACTGAAAACCAGAATCAGGAACATGCCTGATTCAAAGGTCTTTTCAATTTTATTGATCGAAGGCAGCAGCGAAGCCAACAGTCCTAAAGTCGTGATGGTCAGGATCACAACCACCATCACCATGTGTTCGGGAACCAACATACTCAACAGCCCGCCAATGGCGAAGATGCCGATAGCCAATCCGAATGCTTTGAGAAGGGGAACAATCACAGGCCGCTTAAAGATTCCCCAGAAAGGGTCTTTGCCATCTAAATCCCTGATCCTGACATCATCCTGTTTGTAAGGGTAGGGGCGAAGCACATAGTTGAAGGCCCTTTGTCCTACGCTGATCAAAAAAGAAAGATAAACAACGCCGATGATCAGATCGTAGGTATGCGTTAATATATAGGTGTTAGCGTCCACATCGAGCATCATTTTCAGCGAAGCCAAATTGGGGGTGCCACCGGTATAAACGCCAACGAGCATCCCTGATACCTTCCAAAGGTCTTTCATGCCGAAATCACTGAAAATGAAGAATCCGACTACCACGACGATCACTACTGAAGCCAGTCCGGTGATGAGTGCAAGCAAAGTTTTGCCGGCCATTTGTCCCCACTGCTTCACATTAGCCGAAAAAAGTACCAAAGGAATGGCAAGCAAAATGGTAATGCTCATCAGCAAATCGCGCATTTTATAAATCTCAAAAGCCACCATTTGTTCGTTACTGATCAGGCCTGAAGTCAGCAAACCATTGATGTCATTGGTGTCTGCCTTGGGATTCAACAACATAAACTCATGCAGATATGGTCCCATTGAAGGCAAAATGCCGATGTTTCCAATAAGCAAACCAATGGCGTAAGCGATAATCACCGATCCCAGCTTGTTCACAAACGGAAAGCTATGACAAAGATGCAGGATGATGACGGGGGTAAGTACATAAAAAAGCACTAAAGCGATGATTGTTATATTCATAAGGCAGATATCATAAAGCACAAAGGTAAAAATTGCTTCCAAAAAAGCGATTTTTTTTGTTAAAAGCAAACAAAAGAGAAGCGGTAAGCAACGCTCTGGGAGTCTTAGGATCTGATCGTCTTAGGGTCTGAAAATCAAATCCTCTTGGGCCGAGAGCAAAGCGATTCGGGACTTTAGTGCCGAGAGCAAAGCGATTCGGGACTTTAGTGCCGAGAGCAAAGCGATTCGGCATGAATCTTTGAATCCCTTATCTTTGCAAAAAAAAACACACACCCTTGCCCACCCGCAACCCTCTTTTAACCATTGGACTGCTGCTGCTGTTGAGCGGAATTGTAAATGTTGGAACAGCCCTTCTGCTTCAAAGTCTTTGGTATTTCAGTGCCCTCCAGGTGCCACTGTATCTTTTTCTATCCTATCGCATTCTCCTCAGCCTCGGTAGATGTCCCCTCAAATGGCGGAAGCAAAGCATTTGGATATTTATCATCCTGTTTGCACACGCTTATTGGACTGTTTACCTGCTGTATTTCATTCCCGGCACAGGCGACATTTTTGGTTGGATGCCATTAAGCATGGCAGCTATCGGTTTTGTGGCCGGAACCAGACTGCGGCTGCAAAAAGGCTATGCGCAATGCGATTGTCAACGTACGCTGGGCAAAAGCCTCAACCATCCCAAAGAAAACCTTCCACCCTTTAGCGGGATGCCAAAAACCGCGGCTTTGATCACCCATCACCCACAGCTCCCTGCCATTATTGCCAAGGCCTTCGGTTGGAAGACCGTCCACTTGGTAGAGCCGGGTAAATGGAGTCTATCGTTAATCTGCACCGGAAAAAGCCTGGTGTCATTGCCGCACTTCAGTTATGATGCCTTGTACAGCAATGAAGCTACCGCCAACATCCTCACCGAAGTTGAAAATAAAATCCATCACCTGCATTTCGATAAAGGTTTTTCAGGATTAGAGATACGTCGCCCGCTGGTAAACAACCAGGCCATTGCGCTTAAAACCGCCTCGTGGCTCACCCTAAAACCTACCCCCGACGAACAATGGAAAAGCTATTCATCCAACCTAAGAAGCAAAATCAGTAGAGCGCAACGACATGGATTTCAGTTCATTCAAGGAGGGGAGGAGCTGTTGAACGACTTTTACAGCGTTTATTCACGACATATGCGGACATTAGGTTCAGGCGCTTTATCGAAAAAGTTTTTTGCCCTGCTACTCGCCGACTACACCCAAGCCTATTCCGGTATTTTCCTGATCAAATACAACAACAAAACCATTGGCGCCGCTTTCAACTTGGCTTATGAGGGGTTTTATGAAAATGGATGGTTCGCCACCTTAAAACCTTATCAGAAATATTATCCTTCTTACCTGCTTCACCACGAAATGATCACTCATGCCATCAGCTTAGGATGCAGCACTTACAGCTTTGGCCGCAGTACCACCGGCGGAGGTGTACATCAATTTAAAAAGCAATGGGGAACCACCGACATCCCCCTGCAATGGATCAGCTTCCCCAAGGCCATCGTCAATCTGCGCCACCAAAACTGGATCAAAATACTCTGGAAAAGAATGCCTTATCCTCTCGGCAATCACTTCGGAAATTATATCGCCAAATGGATTTACTAAAACCTATAAGCTTGTTCTTTGTTAAGTGTTCTTTGTTTTTTGATTGCAAACTCAAGTTTTTCTTCTTATCGGCTAACGTTTAAGAACACAATCGTAATTCCATTTTTTGTCTTTCGCCTTTGATCTATTATCTTCAACAACAAGCGTTTCAGGGGCCACAATCGTAATTCGTAACTCATTCTTCGTTTTGATCATTACTTCCGACTTTTCGATCTAAACCGCTCGACCCAAACAACCCACAGCGCAAAAATCACCACATAAAATCCGGGCCTCAATATCCAGTCGTGGATAAAATTCCAATAGTCCGGTTTCAATAACACCACCACAGAGAGGATGACGATGCGTAATATATTCACAGCGTGCATGATCAACATGCCCATGGGAATAAACCAAAGCTTGTGCCGCCAAGGACCGGGAAACAACACGAACAAAACCAAAATTTGATAAAATTGCTTCAATCCCGAACAGCTTTCCACCACCTGCACATAGCCCCCATTCGAGAACCACATGATATTTGGCACCTCAGTGGTAATATGCAGTCCCAAAACACGCCTGTTGACCCACAAACTACTTACAAAAACCTGCTCAGCCAGCCAATCTGCCGTAACATTCACCAACGTAAACGACTTAATAATCCTTGCAAAATCCCACCACAACACATGAAAACTATAAGTAATTACCGCAAATAAAAACACATCTACTACAAAGCCAAAAGGCCCGTTATAGAGCTTTTTATATTCTTTCCACCATATTTTAAACATCATAAACCAATTTTATTCACACAAAAATCTACCTTTTTTCTTGAATAACCGCTAATTTGTTTTTATTCTCTTGTTTGAGCTTATAGGCTGATTTCCGCGCTAAAAAAGACCAAAATCAGAAACCGAATTTAAATCACCATATCCACAGACCCCATTTTGCAGCGTGGCTGAGAAACATTTCAACTAATCAAAAAATAACGATCAGTAATTACGTATTTAATTTTAAAAGTTTTTTAATACATTTGCACCTTATGAATCCATGAGAAAAAACAGTCCAATCAACGCACCACATGGTAACAAGATTTCTTAAACGCTACTCCGACCGCTTCCTTAGCAGGTGGATAGTGCTTGTGTATGATGTAAGTGCAGTTTACGGAACTTATATTTTCGCCAACCTCATCAGGCACAACTTCGAATACCTCACCATCAACCCTTATGTGATGGAGATACAGTTCGTTATTGTAATGACGGCTTATAGCCTGTCGTTTTTCCTCACCAAATCATACACCGGTATCATCCGTCACACCGGCCTGAGCGATGCCTTACGTATTTTTAAAGCCAATGGGTTGGCATTCTCAGCCCTTATCCTTTTCAGGGCATTGCTGATCACTCAGCCTTGGGCCGCCTCGCTTTTTCCTGCCCTTTCAGTCATCGTCATTCATTTTATGCTGGCCACATTCTTCCTCATTGGAAGCCGATTCATCATTAAAAATATCTACAACGACATCATTCACCGCGAACGTAAGAAGAGGGTACGCGTTATAATATATGGTGCAGGTGCTGCCGGAATGTTGACACGCAACGCCCTCATGCAAGACGTGCATTTTCAATACGAAGTGATTGCCTTTGCCGACGACAACCACAGCAAAGTGAATAAAATGTTGGATGGCATCCCTGTTATAGCGCCAGAAAAGGCATTGTCAGAACATTATGTTGATCGTTTTGAGGTACACCAGATGATCATTGCCATCCAAAATATTGACATCAACCACAAACAATCCATTATTGAACGCGGACTGGAGTTGAAGCTACAAATGAAGGTGGTGCCGAGCATTGACAGCTGGATCAACGGACAGCTCAGCTCCGGTCAGCTGCGCCAAGTGCGTATCGAAGAGCTACTCGAACGCGACCCCATCCGCCTCGACAACCAAAACATCGCCAGCGACGTCCACAATAAGGTAGTGATGGTTACCGGTGCCGCCGGCTCCATCGGTAGTGAGATGGTACGACAGCTGCTGCAATACAATCCTGCGCGAGTCATCTTAGTTGATCAAGCTGAATCAGCCCTTTACGAGCTACAGTTTGAAATCAACAACAGCCCGAAACTAAAACCTACCTCCGATCGGGCAGTGTATGTGGTTGCCAGCGTGAAAGATCGCTTCCGGATGAAAGACATCTTCGAGCGCTACAAACCACAGCTGATCTTTCATGCAGCAGCCTACAAACACGTGCCACTGATGGAAGAAAATCCATACGAAGCCCTGATGGTGAATGTGTTTGGCACTAGAATTATTGCCGAGCTCGCCGTCGCCCATGGCACCAAAAAGTTTGTGATGATCTCCACCGACAAGGCTGTGAACCCCACCAATGTGATGGGCGCCAGCAAGCGTATCGCCGAAATCTGCACCCAATGCCTCTCCAACGGCACCACCCAGTTCATCACCACCCGCTTTGGTAACGTGCTTGGCTCCAACGGCTCTGTCATCCCCCTCTTTAAAAAACAAATTGAAAAAGGAGGCCCTGTCACCGTAACTGATTTCAAAATCACCCGCTACTTCATGACCATCCCCGAAGCCTGTAACCTCGTCCTCGAAGCAGGCGCCATGGGAAAAGGAGGCGAAATCTTCGTCTTCGACATGGGCAAGCCCGTCAAGATATACGACTTAGCCCGCAAGATGATACAGCTCTCAGGTCTCAGCCCCGACAAAGACATTCAAATCATCCAAACAGGCTTACGCTCCGGCGAAAAACTCTATGAAGAACTCCTCGCCAACGAAGAAAACACCCTCAACACCCATCATCCCAAGATTATGCGCGCCAAGGTGCGCGAAAATCAGCCGCACGAAATCGAGCAAACCCTCCACCAACTCTCCGAACTCATCCTCGAAGGCGACGATTACGCTATGGTAAAAAAAATGAAAGAAATCGTCCCCGAATTCATCAGCAACAACTCCGTCTTCGCCACCTTAGACGTTGCGAAGTGACAAGTACAAGGCTGCATTCGTAGGGTCTTAGGATTTGATTGTCTTAGGGTCTGAAAATCAAATCCTCTTGTGCCGAGAGCAAAGCGATTCGGGACTTTAGTGCCGAGAGTAAAGCGATTCGGGACTTTAGTGCCGAGAGCAAAGCGATTCGGCATGAATCCCTCACAAAATCAAAATGATAAAACGCTGAACGCAAAACGTCGCGTCTCAAGACGAGACTGAACGCTCTCGTCTTAAGACGAGACTGAACAAAAAAACTTGCATATATCAAATCCTTGAGTAATTTTGCTACTCATTAAACGTTAACCAAAGGTACAAATCAACAAGTAAACGGTAAAAAAGCCCAAAAAGCCAACACAAAATACGATGCTCAACGCCCTCATCACATCCAAGACACGTA
>JAEWWJ010000001.1 GCA_023396415.1 Bacteroidota bacterium | reverse complement strand
GACTGGTCGCTTTTAGACAGCTCGCCCTGCGTTAATGCCGGCACACCCGACACCACCAGCCTCAACCTGCCGGCAACCGACTTGATTGGAAACCCACGAATCTTTGGCATACGGGTGGATATGGGTGCTATCGAAAACCAATTGGTTGTCGGCTTGCCACAAAACCCACTGGTAAACGCACACATAGAGGTGAGTCCCAATCCATTCGGGCAAAGCTTCAAAATTGTGTATCCCTACTTGCAACACATAAGAAGCATCAGCTTTTACAACCAGAATGGCCAGCTTTTAGAAGTGATGCAATCCTTTAATGATGGTGAGTTGCAAATTTATGACTTAGCCAATCAATGCCCAGGCCTTTACCTGATGGTAACGCAGTTTGAGGATGGTACAAGCGAAACCACAAAATTGGTAAAATATTAAAGAGACTTTCATAATATCTTGTCTGATAAGGTCGTAGGTCTTTCCCTCGCTTACCCCCGGATGCATCCGGGGGATATGCACATTGTAGTCCAACAGGTTACTGCTTTGATGATATCCATGATCTGCACATAAAAGGATTTGTTGCTGGCGCATGCCAAATACCAAAACTGTTTTAGAATCAAAAGCCGCGCCGGGTAGATACCTTTCCGGATGCTGAAAGCAGCAGGAAAACGTCCGTGTTCATCCGTGTTCATCCGTGGACAAAAATCATCGGTGGTAGATCAGGGTTGATTCGTTGATTTGTTGATGGCTGGTTTAGAGGGGTTTAGGGTTTAGAATTTAGGGTTTAGGGCTGGCGCAACTGCATGGGAGTTGATCTGTTGATTTGAAAATTTGGGGATTTGAAGATTTGAAAATTTGCCCGACCTACAATCTTCAAATCAGAAATTTTCAAATTCCAAATTGATTGATAGCCAAGAGCCTTCAGCACCCCTCACATTCGAACGCGCCAGCATCAACAAATCAACAAAGAACAAATCAACTTTTTTCATTCGGCGAATGTGCTCATCGAAGCACCAAAAACACTTCCAAACCCTCACCGGGTTGGGAGTGCAGGCCGTGGGATGAACGGGGAGCGTGCGCCCGGCTTTGCCCTGAGCTAAGTCGAAGGGGTGAATCGGCAAACAGCTGGAAATCTTGCAAGGCGGCGCCGCCCTCAAAGCGGCGCTGTTTGTAAAGTGCAATGCGGCTCAAATCCTAACCGAAGAAAGATTGCTCTGCCAAACCCAACCGAAGCTGGTTGGTAATGCATTGTGCTTTACAGGACCTTGCATAGATTTCTACTGTTTGGCGAGAGCGGGGAGATTCCCGTGTTCATCCCTTGATCTTTGGTACTTTCTATCAAGAGAAAGCACAAGAAAATGAAAGAAACTGATATTCAAGATAGATATAAAATATTTATCAGCTGTGCGACCCCTCCGGGGTCGGAGAACCCTTAACAAACTATTTTCTATAAACATGCGACCCCTCCGGGGTCGTCCGTTCTGTCTTTCAGGTTCATAATCCTGACTTTAGTTTACTTCTTGTGTAAACCTATTTCAGGACAAGACACACTATCTTTTAGACAATTCTTCACTTCTCAACTTTTCACTTTTCACCTTTCACTTCCAACCCCCACTTTCAACAGCCGGAATCCATGGTTTTTGATTTTCGTTTTTTGCTTATCAAAAAATTATTTCGATTGTAACGTACTGTTATACAGATAATAATATTTAGAATGATTATAAACTACAAAAAATGATGTGCGTTTTTCACTTTTCTGATACTAATGGATATAGAGCATGACTGAATATTTACCGAAATGCAGATGATAAAAGGATGCCAATATGAATGCACAGATGTTGTTTTGGTACTTCAAAATCAGCAACGGAGGCAAAGCTCTGAGATATATAATTCATGCAGTTTGCAGCAATGATTTAAAAACGCAAGAAAAGAAAGATGAGAATCGTAATTCTGTATGGCCGAAGCGTGCAATGCACGAACCAACAGCAGCTTTGGGTTGGTTTTGCTGCAACACCGGCCAACCCTTTCCACCTGCCACCCACCCCCAAAACTTAACTTGCTTTTTCAAAACATATCCTTTACTTTTACGGGAAATTATCAAAGGCCAACCAATGGCAAAACGAGCAACATGATCTATATAGTTGATATTCAGATATTTACTCCCCCATTTGCATCTTTCTTGTTTGGGTGGTGTTGGTGTTGTGCGGTGCTTGTTGCACAAGGCAGCAGCAGCTCGTTTTGCACAGCCTTGGGAGCAATCCTATTGGCCAAAAGCCAGCCCGGCCAGGGCCGCTGATCTTTGAGGCTGTGGGTCGTCTTGTTTTGAGTGTGGGCAAGGCGGCCGTGAAAAAGAAATCACACCTTTTGCAATCAACATTATCCTTAAAACAAAATTTCATTTTATGAAATATACTAATTTATATTTTCTTGCTGCTATTACTTTAGTAATATTTTTTTCCTCTTGCAGCAAAGAGCAACTTAAGAACGAGAATGAAACATTGGCAACTGACCAACAAAGCAGCACCATCTTAAAGCTTATGCGAGCCTTTGACACAAAACTTTCAGCCGGTTTTAAATCGGGTGAAAGCCTGAGCATAGATTCGGCAGTATGGTATGCCGAAGCACTGCAGAATTACAATCACGCCCGTCCCGAACAGCAATACGAAGCCACCAAGGTGAATAAACAAACCTATGCTGTAACGATTGAAAATGGGCAGCTTGGCCTGGACGATATGGCAACACTGTATCAAAACATAGATAATGATCGCGTCCAGCAGATGTCTGCCCTCGGAGAAGGTGACCATTACCTCAAACTGACGGATGTGAATATAGACAGCATTGTTGGCACAACAGCCTTTCTTAGTAGCACCAATGTTTTTGGATTGCGCCTGATCGAAGGGCTATATCTTCCATTTCAGGAGGGTGATGACTGGATTTGGGGTACGTTGGGGCAGGATTTAGGTAGTCCACCGGCAGGAAAATGCAATGGCAGCATGTATGGGGTTTCGGATGCTTCCGACGAGCTGGCATGGAAGCTCAACCACCCGGCCGTTTCCACTGTACCTTATGTGTTCGTGAATCTTGTTACACGTTATGCTGACGGAATCATGGACTATAACGAACGGTTATACACAGGTTGGAACTATCCACAGGTGAACTGCCTCACAAGCGACACACTCAATTATTATCTTTCTCAATCCCATAAAATTATCAATGACATTACCGAGGGATTAAGGCCTCCCGGAAAAGAATTCTCGCATGTATTAATTGGTGATTATTTACTGATGTGGTCAGGTGGAGGGCGCCATTTCCATTATTATACAGTATTTTATGGAGATAAGATTGTCCTCGGACAAGGTGAGGAGTAAGTATTATTCATTATCCGACTTAAATCTGTATAATTTTGCTTTATTAACACATAACAATTATGTATTTGGAAGTTCAGGAGAATGCAGACTTAAGTCTTTTTCGAAGATGTAAAATGAAAAACACTATCTTATTAATAGTCTTCATCTTTACAAATATAACCTTGTTTTGTCAGCAAAAAGGATGGCAAACAGTTATTGAGTATTCTGAGGATCTAATGCCAATGGATATTCGGGAAACCGGCAATGGTGATTTTATCATTGCAGCCAATGTCTTATTCCAAAATGGAGTCAGGGAGTATTCCTTGGTTTATAAGTTGAATAATTCAGGTGAGTTACTTAACTTTTCAATCATCGAAGACAGCTTGCAGAGCCTTAATATCTTTTCAATAGATATAATTGAGAATGATCTTCTAAACGTGTTTGGAAGTTCATTCGATAGTCTTACAAATTCTAACATTAAACTACTGAAATATAAACTAAACGCTGATTTAGAAATTTTAAAAGAAAATTCACATGTTATTCTACCGGAACTTAGGTTTGATGGACTTTTTGCAAAATCTGAGGACAACAGTGAGTTTCTGTATTACGGAAGTGTATTTTTGACAAATAACAGATTCACTTCATGTGTCGCTCAGTTTGATTCAGCCTTTAATTTGTTAAAGTGGAGTATGCCAGATGCCGATAATCTTGGAGTCTATTTTGATCTTAAAAAGCTCAACGATTCAAGTTATTGGGCTTTGAAGGTGTTTCCTTGGAGGCTTGAACTATTGGATTCTTCTTTCAATATACAGGATTATAGCATGATACCTGATCAGATGTTTGGAAACTCAAGCTGTAAATGGGTGAATGATTCAACCTTTTACCTTATCGGCGAAAATGCAGGTCCTCCGCCCGGACATAATATTGCGCTCATTAAACAATTTCATCCGATTGATACAACCGGGCATTTGTTTCAGACGTGGCATCATACGGATACAGTAGATTTTCCCTCTCTTTGGAAAGGTATAGATTTTAAACATCCTGATTCATTATTTGCGGGTGGCACGCATAATATGTCTCTCAACAACCCTTATTTTGGTAACCAGCCTTCATGGTTTGTTGTCTTTCAAACGGACAGCATGCTCAACACGCGATGGGAAAGGTTTTATGGTGGCGATGCGTATTATTTAATGACAAATTTAATAGCAACCCAAGATGGTGGTTGTCTTGTAGGTGGAACAAGGTTTCAGTATGAAGGCACAAAAGCAAACAAAAGAGATATTTTTCTTCTCAAACTCAACAGTGAAGGTTTGCTCACCGGCCAGATAGAAATGCCTGAATTTCAAATGAGGGAGGCCATTGTGTATCCAAACCCTGGAAGTCAACTTCACATACGCTTAGCAATGCAGCATCCAAAAGCGCAACTGCAGCTTTTTGATCAGGCCGGCCGTCTCGTTTTGCAGCAACAGCTTCATCAAACCGAAAGCACTGTTGAAACTTCTCATTTACCTTCAGGTGTTTACCTGTATCACCTGCGCGCACCCACCGGCCTGAACGAAAGCGGAAAATGGGTGAAGGAGTAGCGGGGGAAGTTGATGCGTTGATTCGTTGATTTGTTGATAGCTGGTTTATAGGGGTTTAGAGTTTAGAATTTAGGGTTTAGGGCTGGCGCAAGCGATCGTTTTAGGAGGTTTTATGAATACTCCCTGAAGATTTGCTTGACCCACAATTTTCAAATTAGAAATATTCAAATCCCAAATTGGTTGCCAACAGCCAACTTTTCCATCAACAATTTCCGAAATCGATAAAATAAAAAAATACTACGTAACAGGCTGTTTCATAGCAACTAATATTTAGAATCAATATAAATTACTTGAAAAGTGATGCGTTTTTAATTTTTCTGGTATTAATAAGTAGAGAGCAAGATTGAACATGTAACCACCACAACGAAAAGTCGGATGACAAAGGCAAAAAAGACAATAGACTTAATAAAGATGCAGAACAACTTTTTTCTTTTACCCCAGGTTTACGCGAAGATGGAGCATATACAATCTCAGCTGAAGCAAGGAACCTAAAAACACCGTAGAAGATGGAAAAGCATAATACATTCGGTTTGATAATTTTTAGCGTAAAGAATATCTTTGTTTTAGGCAAAAACGACTTTGAGTCTGTGGGCCGTCTTGTTTTGAGTGTGGGCAGGACGGCCGTTTTAAATTACCTCTCACAACTATTACCACGTCTCATTCTTTAAAAATGCTTCTTTTCCTTATTTAATCATCAGGACAAATGATAAAGAGGTTCAGCCAAGCATCCGACAATTATTAATTCAATCAACAAAAATATTAGCAATGAAAACAATGAATCACCTTAAAAGATTAGTGCTTGCAGCAGGATTTATGCTGCTTTTAATACATCCACAGATTGGGAAAGCTCAACTTAGTAAGTTTCTGATTAATTATAGTGATACCTCTAATTATTTTAACGTTCGCCCTTCCTTATTAAGCAGAATAGATAGCCTTCGAAATGTACTTGATTCTGCAACATTTTACTCCGGCGCTGGAGAATACAAAGAACTTAAGCGTTTTGATGATTTCTGGATGCCAAGACTATACCCACATGGAAGGATCAGTAAATATCTTGATTATGAAGGGTATTTCATGACTAATTTAAGAAACTCTTACGATTATTACACAGAAGAACCTTGGGTAGAAATAGGTCCTTTCCGTGAAGAGGAAAATTATCGCCATATTGGACCAACCGAGTTTGTCAAAATCTTTAACGATGGCACGCCCCAATCAACACGACACATGCTGACAGGATCATTGCCCGGCGGCCTTTTCTACTCCGACAACTGGGGTGAGAACTGGAGCAATGCCGGAACCGACAAATGGGAGCGAAGTGGCGTTTCATCGGCTGTTTTCAATCCTAAAAATGTGAACGCTTGGTTTGCCTCATCAAGTGGTGGAGGATCTAATGGTCGAAGTGTTAGTATTGGTAAAACAGGTGGCATTTATCGAACTTACAATCAAGGCCTGAATTGGCATAAAATAGCAGATTATCAGGATCTTGGAGGAAAATTGAGTACCATATACAAAATTGAGGCTAACCCTGCAGATACTGCTATTCTTTATGCCGTCACAAATCAGGGTATTTACCGTACAACAAATGCGCAGGTTGAGAACCCTGTTTGGGAACAGGTAAAAAATTGTTTCGCTTTTGACATTGAGGTCAAACCTAATTTTAACGATATCATGTACGCTACGATATATGATAAGCAAGGAGATAAAAAGTGGAAAATCATGAAGTCTGTTAACAGAGGACTGGATTGGACCCCTTATCCAATACAGCCTCCAATTGTACTTGATTTGAATAATATAAGGATCAATTCGATGACCATTGAAACTTCTTTAGGTATGCCTGATAATCTTTATTGTCTGATTAAGCACGAAGATTCTGTTTATATCTACTACGCCAATGTGGAGGCATACGGACAATGGAATTTGGTGGGGAAGCATTATGATATAAGTTATTTTGGAGACGGACACACATTTGGAGTTGACCAAATCCAGGGTAAAAAAATTATTTCATCATTAGAAGTTATGGCTGTATTATACGATATTGAATCAACCACATCATTTCCATTTTCTCTTAACCATGCAGACTGTGAAGATGTTGTATTTCATCCTTATGCTATGAATCAAGTTTATATATCAACACATGGTGGAGTGGAAAAAATTGAGGACATAAGCACCTCTTTTCAAGCCACTTCATTAAACGAAGGTCTTGGGGTTGGTCAGGTTCTCGCTTTTGCTACTTCAATGTCGGACCTGAAATACGTGATGGCTTCATTTGATCATGATGGAACAAAACTCACAAAAAGCACATATACAACACCCTGGCTACCATTTTGGAAGCACATACATGGAGGAGATGGTCTTGGCGCAATCATTGATCCAAAATATCCAAATTATATGTGGGCTGCTTCGCAGCACGGAAACTGGCGTTGGTCAGAAAATTATTTTGATTCGTCTTCAAAGGTACCCAACCCAGCAAATATTGGCACTTCGTGGGGTTCAGTTGGAGTTTTGAACAAGTTTCAATCAAATGTATTTTACCGCAACAATTTCAATTCAACTAAAACCAATGAGGATATTTACAGGAGCAAAACAAGGGGTGCCGGCGGAATGCAACCCAATGTCAATGAGTATATCTCTGATTTTGAAAGTTTAGTAGGCAATGTGTTTAGCTACTCCTTAGTCCTTAATATCGCAAGCTCTAACACTGATGAAAACTCTTTGTTGGTTCATATTATAGGAGAACCTATCGCCTTAGCACCAAATGCCCTGCCCGAACATCAATTATGGATTAACAGGAATGCTTTGAGTATAGCCTCCACTGCCATTAATACCTGGCAACAAATAACCTTACCGCGCCAAACATGGATTTCTGACATACAATTTCATCCTGATGACCTTGAAAAAATATATGTAGTTTATGAAAATCCAGCTGACCCGGAGGCAATATTCGCTGACGAGCAGATATTTATGATTGACCTTACGAATGACACTGTTTATGATATTACGAAAGGCAACCTGCCGTTAAGCAAATTGAAATCGCTAATTGTTGTCAACAACGATCCAATGGCATATTTCATTTCTACCGACTTTGGCGTATATTATACGAATGACCAATTAACGGAGTGGCAAGTTGTGGGTACAGGTCTGCCGAATGTTGTAGGCAGCAAGTTGGAGTTAAATCCGACAAGCCGAACCTTAAGGTTAGGAACCCTTGGTAGGGGTGTTTGGGAGCTCCCTTTACCATGCGAAGCAAGCAGTGGTGAATTGGTGATTCAGAATGATACACGCTGGGACAGCCCACGCTTTTTGACCGGAAACCTAAAAATCAGCAACAATGCAACCCTTACCCTTGGAACCAATGCCATTATTGCCATGCCTGAAAACAAGAAAATTGTAATTGAGCAAGGTAGTAAGCTTGTTGTTGATGGTGCACGTATTACCAGCAGCTGTGCTGCTCCATGGCAAGGCATCGAAGTATGGGGCAACACCAGCGCCTCTCAATACGCCTTGCCCGGGCAGCCTTGTCCGCAAGGAAAAATAGTGCTTCAAAACGGTGCTACCATCGAAAATGCTGTTAATGCCGTTGCACTTTGGAAACCCGGCGATTACAGCAAATCGGGAGGCATCATCGTGGCTACGGATGCTGTTTTCAAAAACAACAAACGCTCGGTGGAGTTCACCTCCTATCAAAACTTCAATCCTTTAGTACCTGCAGAGCTCTTTGGCAATGCCAGCTATTTTATAAATTGCACTTTTACTGTCGATCAGGATTACAAGATTCCCGATTCATTTGATGCACATATTACACTGATGGAAGTAGACGGTATAAAATTTAAGGGTAATATATTTGAAAGCAAGCTCAACGGTACCAATGGCAAAGGGATTTACTCCATTGATGCCAACTACAGACTAGAGCCATGGTGCAGCGGACAAACGGTTCCTTGCCCTGCCGAAAGCCTTGTCTCCAATAGGTTTAGCGGTTTTGAAACAGCAATTGATGCCTCAAATAGCCAGTCATTGAGATCAATCTTTATTGATCAGACTTCTTTTAGTGACAATGGATACGGAATTAAACTCAATGCCGTGAACAACGCATCCATCACAAGAAGTGGTTTCGATATAAGCCAACTAAGTCAATCTGAAGAAGAATGTGAGTCTGTTTTTGGTGTAGGAATTGAACTTACTAATTGCAATGATTATTTAATAGAAGAAAATCTATTAAGATCTATGAAAGACGATGGATCAACCCCTGGAACTATCGGAATAAGAGTGGCAAATCGATTCAATTTTAATCCCAATCCCACCACCATCTACAAGAACCAGTTCAACGGAATCGAACGTGCCAACCTGGCTGAAGGGAAGAATTATTGGAATAACTATCCAAAGGTTGGACTTGTATATGAGTGCAATACCAACAGTTTCAATGATTTTGACTTTTACTTCACCGGATTGGGCGTTGCTGGTGATCAGGGCAGCTTGTCGAAAGCAGCCGGCAACACTTTTTCAACCTTTGCTACCATCCCCGAGCTGCCGGTGCATATCAGCAACCTGGCCGAAAATCACGTGGATTATTATTATTTTCCGGCTACAAACCATCGGCCTGGATACACCGTTAATACAACAAAACATCAAATTAGCACTGCCAATAGTTGTCCTTCGAGTTTTGGTGGAGGTTCGGGCGAAATTGAGCTCATGGGGTTGAGCATGGAGCAGAAAAGCTATTTTGAAGCACAGTTTGTTGCGAGTCGCACAGAATACAACAGAGTCTCCAACCTCTACAACAGCTTGGTTGATGACGGCAACACCTCCACCATGCTCACTGCGGTTGACATGGCTTGGCCCGATGATATGTGGGAACTGCGTGCCGAGCTTTTGGGTGCTTCGCCCCACCTGAGTAAGGAAGTGCTAAAAAAAGCCGCCGACCGCACCGATGTGTTACCCGAAAGTATTATCTTTGAGGTGCTGAGTACCAATCCCGACGAACTCAAAGATGCCGAACTGATGGAATACCTTCAAACAAAAGCCGAACCCCTGCCCGACTATATGATCGAAGTGCTTGAAAGCTTGCGCGAAAACATCACCTACAAAACCATATTGCAAAGCCAGATGGCACACCACAGCCAGCAACAAGCCAGGGCCGAAAGGGCTTTGCTGCACAACCTGGTACACAACCAAAGCTCCGATTTGCTAGGCCTGCGCAACCAGTTGGCCGCGGCACAAAGTCTGCCAACGGATATGCAATTGGTGGATGTCTTTTTGCAGGAAGGAAAAACAAACCAGGCACTGGGATTGGCAGCCATGCTGCCACAGCTCTATGCCCTCACGGGCGAGGCACTTGCAGAGCATAACCGTTATATGAGCCTCAAGCAATTGCAGGCAAATTTGCTGGATGCAGACCGCACTATCTTTGATCTGGATGCCACCGAGAAAGCCACACTTCTCGACCTGATCGGTCAAAGCAACGGACTGGCAGGCACACAAGCCCGCAACATCATGGCTTTCATTGGCGAATATGATTATTGCGATTGTCCTGCACCACTTGATAAAGCACTGAAGATGAAGCAACTGAGCAATACAAATATCCAAACGCTTTTGAGCCCCTCGGTTGAAGTTCGTCCCAACCCCGCCAACAACTGGGTGAGTTTTGCCTATACGCTTGAAGGCGAGCAAGCGCAGGCGGTGCTTGAGCTACGCGATGCCGCCGGCAAAACGGTGCATCAGGTGCAGCTCAGCCAGCCAAAGGGTGAATATGTGTGGGACACCCGCGAACTCCAGCCAGGCACCTATTACTACAGCTTAAAAACTGCCAATACCAACAAAACCGGTAAGGTGGTGATTGTGAAATAATACAGTTGAATTGTCCTGATACAAGTGGCTCATTGCCACTTGTATCAGGCTCATATTTCTAAAAACAATGAAAAAGCACATTCTTATATTTTTAACAATAATAAGTGCGTTGACCCTTAAGCCACAAACATTTAACATTGTTTCGCAATATTGTTTTGGTGGTGAGGATTGGGAAGGAGCAAGGACAATTATTCTTTATGATTCAGGCTATTATCTTGGATGTAATACATCTTCAGTTGGCGGCGACATTTCTTACAATCATGGAGATGAAGATTACTGGCTTGTGAAAACAAATACAACAGGACAAATAGTGTGGGAAAACACTTTTGGTGGCAGCCAGGGTGATTATTTTCTTCAAATGCTCCGCACACCTGAAGGAGGTTTTTTGATGTTTGGTGACACCTATTCTCAGGATGGCGATGTGGGTTGCAACCACAGCAGCAATGGCGACTGGTGGTTGGTGAAAACCGACAGCAAGGGAAGAAAAGAATGGACACGTTGCCTCGGTGGCACGCACAAGGAATATGCATCGCAAATCAAATTTGCCCATGAAGGTGGTTACATTTTGTTAGGTACCACCGGCTCGGTGGATGGCGATGTTGCCTTTAACCATGGCATGTATGATGTGTGGGTGGTGAAAATTGATTGGGATGGAAACATACTTTGGGAAAGAACATTTGGAGGGAGTGGGAGTGATTACGGATATGCAATAGCATTATCTGATGATGGTGGATATATTGTTGGTGGATATGTTAATTCAAATAATGGTGATGCCGATTGCCGTGAGGGTTTACCAGGTGAATATGGCTCTGCTTGGTTACTTAAGCTTGACAGTCAGGGACAATTGCAATGGCAACAATGCTACGGAGGTAGTTATGCAGAAACTACTGCTGATATTTTACAAACAGTAGATGGGGGATTTATATTTCTTGGAGGCACAGCCAGTGGTAATGGTGATGCAAATTGTTTTCATGGAACTCCCGGAAGTATCGTTACTAGCGACATGTGGGTAGTTAAAGTGGACAGCACAGGGCAGATAGAATGGCAGCGGTGCCTGGGTGGTACAGGTTCTGACAACCCAAGCATGATCCATCTTTTAGAAGATGGCGGATTCATCGTGAGTGGCAACAGCACCTCACAGGATGGCGATGCCCTTTGCAATGAATCGCTGCAAGGCGGGCACACGGTCATCCTGCACCGCCTCTCGGCACAAGGCGACTTACTCTGGACCAAATGCCTTGGCAGCCCTGTTGACAACAGCTTGTTTTCGATGCATGTTTTCTCGCCTACACACTACCTGCTGGGCGCCACCGCCCGCAGCAACGGCATTGATGTAAACTGCACCCTCAAAGGCGAAACCGACATCTGGCTTGTCGAAATCATGGACACCACCGTCAGCATACAAGAGCAAAGGCCGGGTGATGCTACAGCAGGCTTACTGCTTTATCCCAACCCTGCTACCACCACCACCTGGCTGCAACTGCCAGAGCACTCAGCACAAAGCCCCATGCAGCTGCAGCTCATCAGCCCCAGAGGCGGTGTGATGTATGAAGCCACAGCCAGCGGGCGTTTTCATCAGCTCAGCACAGCCCACCTTCCGGCAGGCCTCTACCTCGTGCGCCTGTGGGACGGAGAAAAGTGGCTGGTGCAGAAATTGGTGAAGGAGTAAGGAGGAGTTGATTTGTTGGTTTAGAGGTATTTAGGAGTTGATTTGTTGATTCGTTGATTTGTTGATTTGTTGATTTGAAAATTTGAAATTTGAAAATTTGACCCGAAAACTTTCGGATTTGAAGATTTGCCCGACCTACAATCTTCAAATTAGAAATTTTCAAATCCCAAATTGGTA
>JAEWWJ010000119.1 GCA_023396415.1 Bacteroidota bacterium | reverse complement strand
CAATTTCGGCCATCCAACGTTTCACTTCTACCGTTGGGGGTGTTTTTTGCAATTCTTGCGCCATCCACGTGAACAGCTGCTTGAAGCTGATATTTTCCGACGAAAGGATAAAGCGTTGGCCATATTTTTTTTCTTTCATCAGTTCAACCATGGCTTTGGCCACATCGCGCACATCAACATAGCCGGTGGTGCCGTTGGTATAAAATCGAAGCCCTTTCCAAACCAACGAAAACAATTCACTGCTGCCTGTATGCCAATTTCCCGCACCTAAAATAATGGAAGGATTCACGATAACAGCATTCAGTCCCTCGGCAACACCACGCCACACCTCGCGTTCGGCAGCATATTTTGATACAGAATAGGTTGAGTTGCTATCAGAGTTTTTCCAAAGATTTTGCTCGGTGATGGGTTCATTGTTTTCGCTGCGGCCAAGGGCAGCGATAGAGCTGACATGACACAGCGCAATATCGCCTTTGTGCAAAAGGGCATTCACCAAATTGGAAGTGCCTTTCACATTGGTGAGAATCATCTCGCGTTGTTTTGAAGGATGAAAGGAAACCACTGCCGCGCAATGATAGACCTCATCAACGCCTTCAAGAAACTCTTCCAAAACCATAATATCGGTCAAATCGGCCACTACCCATTCAATGGCTTTGAGTTGTTCTTCGGGATGTAAAGCATACCTATTAAACACTTTACGCACCAAAGTGAGGTCTGAATTTTCGCGCCGCATCGCCCGAATGGGTTGATTGCCGTTGCTCATAAGCACCATCAAATGTGAGCCTACCAATCCTGTTGCACCTGTTATCAATTTCATGGCACAAAGATAACGAAGTTTGGTAGGAACGAAAGTTCTAAATCAGACCTGTAGCTTGGGCTAAGAGATTCTATTTTTCCTCCTTTTTGCTATCTTTGCGCCCTAAAATTACCCCTTCATGCAAAAGAATTTTGTTGGTGAACTGCGCTGGCGCGGAATGATTCACGACCTCACTCCCGGAACCGAAGAGCAACTGAATAAAGAGATGACCGCGGCTTATGTAGGCATTGATCCCACTGCCGATTCGCTCCATATTGGCCATTTGGTGGGCATTATGATGTTGAAACACCTTCAAATTGCCGGTCACAAACCTATTGCATTGGTTGGTGGTGCCACCGGAATGATTGGCGACCCATCGGGTAAATCGCAGGAGCGCAACCTTTTAGACGAAGCCACTTTGCGTAGCAATCAAGAAGGCATTCAAAAGCAATTGGCTAAATTTCTTGATTTCGTCACCGAAGCTCCCAACAAAGCCGAGTTGGTGAACAATTATGATTGGATGAAAGATTACAGCTTTTTGGCATTTATTCGCGATATTGGCAAGCACCTCACAGTGAACTATATGATGTCGAAAGACTCTGTTAAAAAACGATTGTCGGCCGAAAGCGGAAGCGGAATGTCGTTCACCGAATTTACTTATCAGCTTGTGCAAGGCTTCGACTATCTCTACCTCTATCAGCACTTCAATTGTAAATTACAAATGGGCGGCTCCGACCAATGGGGCAACATCACCACCGGTACTGAACTCATTAGACGTAAGTTAGGAAGCGAACAAAACGCCTATGCCCTCACCTGCCCTTTGATTACCAAGGCCGATGGCGGGAAGTTTGGAAAAACAGAGAGCGGCAACATTTGGCTCGATCCCGAAAAAACTTCACCCTATGCTTTTTATCAGTTTTGGCTCAACTGCTCTGACGAAGATGCCGAAAAATACGTGAAGATTTTCACCCTCTTAGACCAAGAAACCATTGCCGAATTGGTAGAAAAACACCTTCGCGAACCCCATCTGCGTATTTTACAAAAAACATTGGCTCAACAGGTTACCACCGCCGTTCACTCAGCCGAAGACCTACTTATGGCCGAAGAAGCCAGTCAAATCCTGTTCGGAAAAGGAACAACAGACATTCTCCACAAAATGAATGAAAAAACCCTTTTGGCCGTATTTGATGGCGTACCGCGTGCAGATGTTTCTACCACATTACTCGGTCAACCTATTGACATCACTGATTTTTTGGTGACGCATACCGGCATTTTTCCTTCCAAAGGTGAAGCCCGTCGCAGCCTGAAAGAGAACAGCATCAGCATCAACAAAGAAAAAGTTACTGAAGCGACTACCCTCAGCAGAAACGATTTGCTACAAAATAAATACATCTTGGTTCAAAAAGGGAAAAAGACCTACTATCTGGTGATTGTTGCTTAATTTTTACTGGGTTTTTAGCAAAATTTATACCCCTTAAACAGAACAAGGAGCAGTTTTTTTCACTATTTTGCAGCCTTATAAGGTTTACGCAAAATGATTATAGATCCTGTTTATTCCCAGCTTATTTTACCGCTTATTGTAGCCATTTTTCTTGCTATCAATATGGGGGCAAGCGGCACAGCACCATCTTTTTCAGCAGCTTACGGCGCCAACCTCATTCCGCGCAGTTTGATCCCGGGACTTTTTGGTATCATGGTATTCATTGGTGCCATTGTTGCCGGAAAAAAAGTAGCGTTCACTTTGGGAGGAGCCATCTTGCCGCATGAAAGCATGACCATCATGCTCACCTCTATCATTTTACTTTCGGTGGCGCTTTCGTTGCTCATGGCCAACCTCTTTGGTGTGCCGCAATCTACCAGTCAAAGCACGGTTTTTGCTCTGGCAGGGGTTGCCAGCTATTTTGGAACCCTCAAAACAGATCTGCTTTTCTATGAAATTATTCCTGTTTGGTTTATTTTGCCAGTTATAGCATTCTTTTTGACCTACTTAGCAGGAAAATACATATACACTCCCATGAAAAAACGTTCGTCTTTTGAATTTGAAACCCTCAAAAGACATCCCGGATTGCAAGCTTTTGTGCTTATTTCATCATTGTATGTTGCCTTTTCTATCGGTGCCAACAATGTAGCCAACGCTACCGGCCCCATCGCCTCTATGGTGATGAACGAGCTTCGGTTAGGCAAAAACCCTGGAGATTTTAACCTTGTGATGACCCTATCAGTTTTGGTGATCGCGCCTGCTTTTGGCATAGGAAGTTCTTTGTTGGGGAACAAAGTGGTGCAGTCAACCGGAAAAGAAATTATTGAATTCGGCCCTTTGTCGGCTACCATCATAGCCACTATTACAGCAACTTTGCTCCTGACGGTTTCCATCACCAAAGGCATTCCCGCCTCTTTGGTTCAACTAAACACAGGCGCCATTTTAGGCATTGGATGTGCCAAGTTGGGCTGGAAAGAAATCTTCTCGAAAAGCACAGTGAAAAAATTTTGGGTAATTTGGATTATTGCGCCCGTAGTGGCATTCTTATTGTCTATCGGCTTCACCTATCTTGCAGATCAAGCCGGTTTGCTCTAAAAAAATTCTATTTCGCCCTTTTGAGCTACCATCTCTATTTTCGACAAATCGTAGCCCAGCTCCTCTGCCCTTTTCAACAAACGGTCCAAAGTGGCCTGCTCCATAAAGGGCTCACGGCATAAAATCCATAAATAATTGGGGGTGCTGCTGCCAATAAGCGCATATTGATAGTTTTCAGGCTCCAGCTCGAGAACCAAATAATCGGCATAAAAAATCCAAAAAAAAGACACTTTCAAATGGCCTTTTCCACTGTCTGAAGCCAGCTTTGCCTTTCCGATAGCGACTTTCTCTTCGCCATCCAAAGTGTATTTGTAGCCTTTGTTCAACACCTTGATCATTCCATCCTCCCGAAAGCTATAGGTGGCAGTTACACCAACCAAATCGCGCTCAAAACGATGCGGAAAACGAGCGATTTCATACCAAGTTCCAGTAAAGCGATTGATTTCAACTTCTTGCAGATTACTGAGCATCTTTTTTTTGAAGGCGTTTGAACAGCTGGAGAAACTGAAAACAATCAACACCACTGCTGCCACGAGCAAAAGAATTTTGAAGTAGTTCATGATCGGTATTTTTTATTGGTGTAAATGTAGGTTTTCTGCCAAAAATGTTGATCAAAAGTTGCCCACAAAAAAGTGATTAGAAGAAAAAAAAGAGGAGACATTTCAATTATTTTTTGGTATCGGACAAAAAAAGTGTCAGGTTTCAGTAGAGGAATTTCTGCAAATAGCGTTGCTTCATGGCCATAAGCTGCTGATTGAATGATGTTTCCTGAAGGATCAATCACAGCCGAAACACCTGTATTGGCACAACGTGCTACCCAAAGACCGGTTTCAATGGCTCTCAAACGGGCCATGGCCAAATGCTGCACATATCCGCCCGAACTGCTCCACCAACCATCATTGGTGATCAAAACCATCAGCGAGGCCTTGTTGTTGCGCGATGCAGAAAAATCAGTAGAGAAAACCGATTCAAAACAAATGAGCGGATAAATAATAGTGGAATCCTTTGAGGTAAAATATTGTTGCCGATTGTAGGTTCCATAACGACCAAAAAATCCACCCGATTGTTCTACATATTTTTGCAACGGCCTCATCCACTGCTGAAAGGGTTGCTTTTCAACCAAAGGCACCAACTTTTGTTTGTGATACATTTGAAGGCTTTTCTCTTGAATAAAAAAGGCACTGTTGTATAAAACGAAGGGAAGAGAATCGTACACAACAGCTTCATTATCTGTACTATGCCACTTATTGAAACGTTTTGAAAAAGCGCCTGAAAGCAGTGAAGTTGATTCTTCACCAATCAGTGAATCGCGCAGCATTTTCAATAGCACAGATAGCTCAGGATTGTTTTCATCCACGGCATCAACGAGCATTGTTTCGGGAAAGACCATCAAATCTGCCTTTGGAAAATGATTGCTTTTGGCAATAGCAATGGCGCGTTGCACTTGTACTTTGGCACTCAAACCGGCAAATTTCTCTTTTTGTGGATGGATATTGGGTTGAACAATCAGCACCTTCAGCAGTCTGTCATGGTCATTTGTATGCCTGATTTGCTTTGAAATCAATATCGGGACAAAAATAAATACTAGGGTTACTCCCATCATCGTCAACCACTTAATGGTTTGTTTTTGAATTAAAGCTTTTACAAAATGATACACCAAAACATTTACCACCAGCACCCACAAACTTCCACTGGCAACTCCGGTAAAGCTGTACCATTGTACCCATTCGGGCTGTGCGGCCCACAAATTTCCTAAGCTGAACCAAGGCCACGCCAAATCCCAATGCTGCTGCAACAATTCAAATCCGAGCCACAAAGCCACCAATATCAATTCTTTTAAGCCAACATTATTGACATTTTGTTTGAGTCGATCCCAAGCCAAAAACACCAACATCATTATAAAAGCATTGAAAAAATGCGCCATGAAACTGCCCACTATGGTAGAGCTGTACATCCACCAGCCCGCAAGCAGATGAAAAAGAAAAAAGCTCAAGAAATAATATCCTCCGGCAAAAATGTTTTGACTTTGAGCCTTTTCACTTAAAAAAAAGAGGGGCACAAGAGCAATAAAACCCAAAGCCGTAAAGATCTGGGGTGTCCAGGATAGAAACAGCAAAAAGGCTGTAGCGAGAGTCAGCAGTATAAGCCCAATGAAAGGAGGAAAACTTATTCGTCGCATAAAAGGTAATTCACACAAAGATACGTTTGCAAAAAGAATAATGAAGCCCCGCGCGGCGTAGTTTGCAAATAGGTCGAACATTCCCCAAATAAATAATTTTATAATCATTGTTGTCCGATAAAAATCGGGCACTATGTTTCTGATATTTTAACCGACTGAATAATAAACATATAAATTTTCAAATTTGGTTATTTTAAAAAGTAAGCCCCCCTTGGGTAAAAAGCGTTAGCTGGGTTGATTCATCCGATACTACTTGCCAGT